>PMIG01000219.1 GCA_003157055.1 Bacteroidales bacterium
ACCTTCAACCGATAATGAGTCATTTTCTTTAAACGTACCAGGTTCTGTTCATAAAAGGAGCAAAGTACTGATTGAAATTGATCTGGGTTATGTTCAGAAATCAGATCTGAGCATCTCTGTTTCAGCGGCAAATACTGACAGTAATGGAGGAATTGGCGATTATCTGGTTTTCGGTACGGAGTTCGGTACACTACCTGAGGCAATACGGGGGAAAAAGCTGGGTTCTCTTCCCCTTGAAACAATAAATGACTTCCTGGCCACTTCAAAAAGCAACTGGCTTAACTGGAAAAATATCTTGGCCGGCCAGGTCCCCGACCTTAAATACAGGATGGAAAATGAATATCATAATTTGTCAGGATTTCTTATGAACAAGAATACTATGACTCCCGATACCGGGCAGTATGTATTTCTCTCAAGACCTGGTAAAGAGGCTTATTTTCAGTATGCAAAAACCGGCATCGATGGTAAATTCAGCTTTGAGGTGCCCAAGGGGCTGTCAGGCAAGGATATAGTGATACAACCTGCTGATCCGGGAAGGAATGATAATGTGAGGATTGAATCCTCATTCCCTGGTCTCAGTTTTCCGACAACTCCTGAAACAAAGTCGCTATCTGTAAATTCATCTTCATTATCAGATAGGTTGAGTGTGAACTACCAGGTAGGGAAAATATACAATTCCTCATCAGTTGGAGAAATATTAAAACAGCAGGGAGTGGCTTCTGAACCCGGAAACTTTTATGGCAAACCCGATAATACGCTTCTGATGGATAATTACATTAAGCTGCCTGTAATGCAGGAAGTCTTTTTTGAGCTTATCCCGGGTGTTTATCTTAAAAATAAGAAATCGGAATGGGAAATGACTATTGCCGATCCTGTCGACTTTAGCATTTACACGGCTCCACCGATGCTTTTAATTGACGGGGTAGTAGTAAAAGATGCATCGTTGATTGCTAACCTCGATCCTGAACTGATTGAAAGAATTGAAACCGTGCGTGATAAATATCTTGTTGGAGATTACCTGATATATGGCCTTGTAAATGTTATCACAAGGTTGGGAAACTTCAGTTGCATTAGCCTTCCTGATTATGCTGTCCGCCTTCAATGGAGTGTGGCTGATCAGGTTTATTCATTTGCCTCTCCTGAGTATACTTCCTCAGATAAGAAGAACAATCATGTACCCGACTTCAGGAGTACTCTATACTGGAATCCTTCCCTCAGACCCGGTAAAGACGGCAAATACCTGGTTGAATTCTGGAGTTCCGATTTTGCTTCAGATTACATTATTGAAATAGAAGGTATATCCACTGACGGAAAAACCATATCCCTGAAAAAGACTATTTCAGTCAGGTAATATTTTTGATCGGGAAAGGGACGTTCCAGAGAAAATGTTAAATTTGATATGTTCATGGCGGTCAGCAATGAACAGGCTTATTTAAGCAGGTTTCTGTTTAAAATTATATATGAAATATGAAGAAGATTAATTTGCTGGTCGTGCTGGTGTTTTTCCAGTTGATTTCATGGAGCCAGACTTATCCGTTCCGCGATAAAGCTCTCCCGGAAGATGCACGTATTAAAAATCTCATCTCGCTTATGACGCCAGATGAGAAATTAAACTGCCTTTCCACAAGGTTTACAATTCCCCGTTTGGGAATATCCGGAACTCATACTATTGAGGGACTGCATGGTCTTGCCTACAGCGGCCCTGCAAACTGGGCCGTCAGAGGATCCAAGGCTTCACCAACTACGACATTTCCTCAGTCAATCGGCCTTGCGGCTACATGGGATCCTGATCTGTTAAAGCTGGTTGCTGACCAGGAAGCAACTGAGTGCCGCTATCTTGCACAGAATAAAAAATTCGGTACAGCGGGACTCATAGTGTTTGCTCCCAATGCCGACATGGGAAGGGATATCCGGTGGGGCAGGACAGAAGAGTGCTACGGAGAGGATCCTTTTCTGAACGGCACCCTCGTGGCTGCATATGTTAAGGGGCTGCAGGGGAATGATAAAACCTACTGGAAGACTGCTTCCCTTATGAAGCATTTCCTTGCAAACAGCAACGAAAATAACCGCGCATACAACAGCTCTGATTTCGATGAACGACTCTTCCGTGAGTACTATTCCTATGCATTTTTCAAAGGTGTTACGGAAGGAGGATCCCAGGCTTTCATGGCTGCCTACAATAAGTATAATGGCATTCCCTGTACTGTTAGCCCGGTCCTCAGGAACGTCACTATGAACGATTGGGGTTTGAGAGGAATTATCTCAACTGACGGCGGCGCTTTCAGGCAGCTTCTTACCACTCATGCATATTATCCTTCGCTGGCTGTTGCTGCGGCAGAGTGCCTCAAAGCGGGCATTACAATGTTCCTTGACGATTACAGGTCATCTGTGAAAGAAGCTCTTGATAAAGGACTGATAACTGAAAAAGATATAGACGATGCCATTTACGGGAACCTGAGAGTTATGCTAAAGCTTGGAATGCTTGACGACTCACCTGAGAATCCATATGCTTCAATAGGCATATCCGATACGATACCGCCATGGACAAAACAGGAAGCAAAGGAGCTTGCAAGAAAAACAACGACCGAATCGATAGTATTGCTTAAAAATGAAAACGGGCTTCTCCCGCTTCAGAAAGAAAAGATAAAATCGATTGCTGTAATTGGTCCATCCGCAAACATGGTTATTTCAGACTGGTATGCCGGCACTCCTCCTTATAAGATCTCAATACTCCAGGGAATAAAGAGCGCCCTTGGTGATAACGTGACGGTAAAATTTGCAATGAGCAATAAAGCCGATTCTGCAGTTATTGCTGCAAAGCAGTGCGATGCTGCAATTGTCTGCATAGGCAACCACCCGTTAGGTTATGGCCTCGGATGGGGAATAAACCATGTTCCAAGTGACGGACGCGAGGATGTGGATCGTCAGGCAATTTCAATCGAGCAGGAAGACCTGGTGAAGCTGGTGATGTCTGCCAATCCGAAGACTATTCTTGTGATGGTCTGCAGTTTTCCTTATGCTATCAACTGGTCTAAGGAGCATGTCCCGGCAATCCTTCAGGTCAGCCAGTCGAGCCAGGAGCTTGGCAACGGCATAGCTGATGTTCTTTTTGGAAAGGTAAGCCCGGCCGGCAGGCTGGTACAGACATGGGTTTCTTCAATTGACCAGATACCCCCGATACTTGATTACAATATCAGAAACGGGAGAACCTATATGTACTTTAAAAATGTTCCATTGTTCCCGTTCGGCTATGGACTGACATACACCGATTTCAAATATTCGGGGTTAAAAACAGATAAGAAAAGTATCAGTAAGGATGAGGTGGTTAATGTATCGTTCACCCTTCAGAATGCCGGTAATTTTGACAGTGATGAAGTGACACAGTTGTATGCTTCATTCCCCGATTCCAAGGTTGAAAGACCCGCTATAGCACTTAAAGGATTCAAACGCATTCCTGTAAAAAAAGGAGAATTTTTAACTGTGACTATCCCGGTTAAAGCATCTGACCTCTCGTACTGGAATGCAGATGGAAAGTCATGGGTGCTAGAACCTGGCAGGATAAACCTGTCTATCGGATCATCATCGTCCGATATAAGGCTGAAGGGAGAGATAACCGCAAAGTAAGGCCTTTACATTTTCAGGCACCGGCTATGACCAGCAATGCAAGCCCTGCCAGGTATGCGAGGAACATCAGCAATATAAGGTTGCTGACAGGTTTTGTCGCACCTTTGAATTCCTTCCAGATAAATACACCCCATAGGGCGGCGATCAGTGTTGCTCCCTGGCCAAGGCCATATGATATTGCAAAACCTGCTTTACCGGAAGCAAGGATACTCATTGCCATCCCGATGTTCCAGATGACGCCTCCGAGAATTCCGGTAAGATGAACGCCAAAGCTTCCTGCAGTATAATCTCTGAAAGATAAAGGAGTTCCCTCTATCGGCTTCTTCATAAGCAAATAGTTGAAGAGAAAATTGCTAACGAAAACACCTATTGCAAAGAAAAAGAGCGCTGAATACGGGGTGAGCTTGCCCGGATCAGGCGAAGCGAAATCTGTTGCCATTGAACTTGCAACAAAGCGGTAGAAGAGCGACATAAGAACCCCGGCAGCTACCGACAGCATTATCCCTTTGCCTGAGACCTTTTGTTGTGTCACCGAATGCTTCCTGTAAGCGATTGCATCAATTATTATTGCAACAACAATAAGAATCAAACCAGCGAACAGCAAAGTAGGGTTCCCGTGCGGTGCAAAGAGATAATTGATTATTACTCCCAAAGCCAGGGCTATTCCCACACCAACAGGGAAAGCTACTGCCATTCCGGCTATCGACATTGCGGCGACAAGCAGGATGTTGGAAGCATTGAAGATAACTCCTCCTATCAGTGAGCTGAGGATATTTTTTCCTCCTGCCTGCGCAATATCAGTGGTAAAGCTTCTTCCACCGGCTCCATGGCTTCCAAGGGTAAATCCGAGCAGAAGAGAGAAGAGGACTATTCCGAAAACATAGTCCCAGTAAAAGAGTTCAAAGCGCCATGATTTACC
>PMIG01000116.1 GCA_003157055.1 Bacteroidales bacterium
AAGATCCACTGTATAAGTATTATTCCGGCGTCTGTCTTGTAAGGCTGAGCCGTGACCCGGACAAAGCAGCCACCCTTTTAAGTGAAGCCAGGCTTGGTGGTAGTGTAGCGCGGATAGTACCTTCCGATGCAATATACTGGCAGGGAAGGGCACTGCAGATGANNGAAGGAAGGCCAGCTTTTGAGTTCAGAACCTCTGCATCCTCCGGAAATAACTGAATCAAAGCCCGTACCTGAAATTGCAGTTGATAAAACTCAGGATAATGTCAACAGGGAAGTGGAAACCATACATAATCTCACCTCTCAGGATTCTCTTCCGGCGAGTTACGATGCAATTCTTTCCGATGCCATGAATTTTCATTTTAAAGCCGATTCGCTTTACAGGATTGCTGATTCACTGAAAAAGAATATTGAGAATCTCAGCTTCCGGGAGAGATCAGAATTAAAATCAAAAATCGAATATCTGGAGAATAATGCAGTTTCACTGCAGATTCAGGCCGATAAAAAATATGCAGAAGCCCAGGCTTCAATGAGCGCAACTCCCTTTGTTACTGTGGTTCCGAATGTAAAGAAAATTCCTGCTGAAAGGGACTCAGTCCCGGTTGTAATAAAGGTTGTTGAACCGGTTAAGTCAGAACCCATAAATGCGAATATTGTTAAGAAAGACAGTATAATGGCAATGCATGGAGGAGAGAAGCAGGTTTTTTCATTATTCATGATTTCGGCCAAACCTGATGTAAGTGGTGAAAAAGTAAAAGTCGATCCCGTCATTCCGGCAGGGCTTATATACAGGATTCAGCTTGCAGTATTTACTAACTCGGTGGCATTATCATATTTTAAAGGAATTACACCGGTTTACGGATTCCGGGTCGCAGGAACCAATAAGACAAATTATTATGCCGGGGTGTTCCGCAGACAGGCCGATGCTGGTAAAGCTTTGTCAGCAGTCAGGCAAAAAGGCTTCAGGGATGCCTTTATTGTTTCTCTTTCAGATGGGAAGCCAGTTTCATCAGAGAGAGCAGCCCTCCTTGAAAAAGATTGGGGGAAGAAGCCATTCCCTGTCGACATCCAGACCTTGTCGGAAGCTCCGGTTGATACTCTTCCGCCTACACTGTCATTCAGAGTTGAAATAATGAGCTCTCCGAAACCGGTTAAGAATGATGTGCTTGATGGAATGAAGAAGTTCGCAGGAAGCCGTGGGCTTGATAGCCAAATGCTTGCTGACGGGACTGTTATCTACCTGGCAGGGCATTTTATCACTTTCGATAGTGCCGAAGTATACGCTGAACTGCTGGAAAAAAATGGTTATCGCGACGCTAAAGTAACTGCCTGGCTTGGTAAAAAGGAGATACCCGTCGAAACAGCAAGGCAGCTGTTTGAGAACCTTGAATGATTCTTTTTTATTTGAGATATGACTCAATCATCTTCCTGACTGCTTCACGGCAGACAGAGCAATAGCCTTTAGGTCCGTTGCTCTTCATCCTGCAATCAAGCTCAGGCCGGTAAATACCTTTTGCCATATAGCCTCCTCCCTCGAACAACCCGGTTACATCCTTATATTTATCTTCATTGGGAGTTGGTATAGGAGTATCTTTTGCGATCATCTTTTTCCACTTCGCATCAAAATTGACTCTTGTAGTAAGATTTGGCTCCCATGGTTCGACGTTAAGAGGATAGAAATTTTCGTATGCTACCTCGGAGGAATAGTATTCATCGGCCAGCCCTGCAAATCCGTGACCGAATTCATGAATAAATACCTTGGGAGAGAGGGGATTGTCTACTGTAGTTCCGGTGTAGTAATTATAGACTCCGCCGCCACCATATTTAGTGCTGTTTATTAAAACTACTATATTATCGTGAGGCGCATTTGCAGCGTAATCGTTTATTGACTTTATATCCTGTGAAGTGAGATAGCGATCAACATCGAATGTATAAAAGCTGAAATTCATTGCAGTATTTACATAGATACCCTCTCCCGGGATATCGGTTCCGGATCCCTGTGATACTGATTCAACGGCCCATATGTTTATCTTGTTCTTAAAATCGCTGTATGGAGGTTCAGCAAAAAGTATATCTGCCATCTTTTTAGCATCAGCCCTGAATTTTCCCATCTCATCTGCCTTATAGCCTTCGGCGAGAAATACAAGGTCAAGACAGGTTGCAGGATCGCCGGCATCATTGATCTTTGTTACCGCAGCTTTCACTGGCTCTTCCTTTCTTATAAAATAATTATTTGGATCGATCACAGTTTCATAAAGTTTGGAAAAAGAACCGCTCTTCTCACGCATGCTCAGCACAAACTTCACCTTATTCTTCGGGAATGGCATGGTTGCGACTTCATAAAAGCTTCTGTCCACTGATCTGGCCTCGGCTGTTGTCTGCCATTCCTGGAAGAGGGTACTGAATCCTCTCGAATAAATAAGCGAATTATCTGAAGCATCAAATAGTTCATATTTAAAATTCCCATAATTAAAACTATCTGTCAGATTCACTTTTGACCCTGCATAGAAAGGCTCTTCTTTCATCCCGGCTAGGTAAACAAGGGTTTTCTGGCTGTTGCCGGCAAGCATGAAGTCAAATCTCAGCACCTTGCCGGTAAAATACTTGTCAAAAGTACTTTGTCCCTGGAGAGCAGATGCAAAGCTTAAAAGCAAGAATAGAGTTAATGTTCTCATATTGTGTATAATTAAGGCTTTGATATGGTAAAGCTAAAAAGATTATGTGAGACCGATCAATAAATTATATAATTTTGCGATAAATTTATCAGACCATAAGCATGTCATATCCTCAGAATCCGTCCATATGGCTTAAGGAACTTTTCATTGATGCCGGGTTGGTTACAAACCTTCAGCATTCATCAAACAATATGAACTTTAACTTGTTATAAACTAAAAAATAAATAATTATGGCCGATTTAAATACCAGAATCAGCGATTTCGTCTGGAAAAACCTCAGCGAAAAACATGTAGCAGGTAAAAAAGACCCTTTCTGGGAGGCTTTGCACAAAACAGGCACAGAGCTCTGGCTCGACACGGGAGACATGGATGAAGCTGAGGCAAACTGGACGGCTGAAATGAGCGCGCTCACTACAAATAATACTTTACTGAACAACGAGATACAGAAAGGTATTTATGATGTTTTCATATCCGAGGCAAAAGGTATAGTAAGGGATCTTCCGGCAGAGGAAAGAGTAAAAGAAATTGCATTTATCCTCAATGCGCGTCATGGACTAAGGCTGGCTTCAAAATTCGGCGGGCTGGTAAGCGTCGAGCTTCACACTGATACGGCTCGCGATATAAAGGCTATTGAATACTACGGCAGGAGATATCATGAAATTTGTCCCGAGCAGTTCATTGTAAAAGTACCATATACTCCCGAAGGGTTGATCGGAGCCAGGAGACTCAGGGATGCCGGGATCAGGATTAATTTCACCCTCGAGTTCAGTGCAAGGGAGAATGTAATTGTGACCAGGGTAGCAAGGCCTGATTACCTGAACGTATTTCTGGGACGTATAGGCGCATTTATGATAGATAATAAGCTTGGTGACGGATCTGGCGCGGGAGAGATGGCTGTGATTGCCTCGCAGAACTGGGTAACTGCAATGTCGGCAAAGAATCCATGGCAGACAAAACTTATTGCTGCAAGCCTAAGGAACCAGAACCAGCTTGAACTGCTTGCAGGCACCGATGTATTCACCATGCCTCCAAAGGTGGCTGCTGCAGGGCATAAATCATTGTCTGGCAAGTTCAAATCACGGATGCATGAGAATTATAAGGTTAGTATTTTTGAATCAGCCAGGGACGCTCATATTGAGAAATTCTGGAATGTCGATGATAATGTACTGAAACTTGCCGAGCAGCTCTCTTCAAAAGTGCCTTCAACCGGACAGGAGCTTTGGCATATTGCACACGAGGAAGGATGTGAGGATATGTTCCCATCACTTACCAAGGAGGAAAAAGGCTTTATTGCGTCAGACGGGAAGATCCCTGTTTTTTCAAGATGGGAGAAGAAAATCCTGGAAAATAAAATTGCCCCTGACACTCTGCTCACTCTTGCAGGTCTGGCGTCATTTACTGCTGACCAGAATATGCTGGATGAAAGGATCAGGGGAATTATTTCCTGATCATGATGACCTCTGCCTGATTATCTCGTAGATTAGAATTCCGGCGGCTACTGATACGTTCAGGGAGCCTATTTTCCCTGTCATGGGTATTATTATTTCCTGATCGGTTAATGCCAGGAGCTCGCGGCTGATCCCCTTCTCTTCAGATCCCATTATCAGTACTGCCGGCCCGGTGAGCTGAGCTTTTGATGCCTCGATGCCGGATTTTTCAGTAGCACTTATAATTTTAAGTCCTGATTCCTTAAGATATTCGATTGATTTGACTATGCTTTTTTCCCTGCATACAGGAAATGAATGAAGAGCCCCGGCTGATGTTTTCACCGCGTCGGCTGTGATCCTTGCAGAGCCTTTCTCAGGAATCAGCACGCCATGTGCCCCGAGGCATTCTGCACTCCTTACGATTGCTCCGAAATTTCTGACATCCGATACACCGTCGAGGGCAACTATCAGCGGGTCGTCTCCTATTTCATAGATCATCGGAAGCAGGTTCGCTATATGCTGGTACTCGATGAGAGAAAGCCATGCAAGTACGCCCTGATGGTTTTTCCTTGTCACCAGTTCAATCCTTTCGACAGGGACTATCTGGTAAACAATGCCATTCTTTCTTACCTCGGTCATCAGTTCATGGTAGAGCTGACCCTGGAGCCCCTGTTTAACAAGAAGACGGTCAATCTGCTTGCCGGCTTTAATTGCCTCAAGTACAGGCCGGAGGCCAAAAATACAATCGGATTCTTTTTGCATAATATCAGAATTCTTCAGGGTTATCGAGACGGAAGACTATCCCCTTTTTCCAGCAGGCAACTGCCTGT
>PMIG01000353.1 GCA_003157055.1 Bacteroidales bacterium
CCTGGCCCGGAAATGTCAGAGAGCTGCAGCATGCAATAGAAAAAGCAGTGATCCTGAGTGAAAAGAATATTTTGAGTCCGGATGATTTCTTTACCCGGAACAAACCGGGCTTTTCACCTTATAACTCCACACCAACCCTTGAGGAGATGGAAAAGCAGCAGATCCAACAGGCGATTGACAGAAATAATGGTAATTTTAGCGCCGCAGCCGCGCAGCTTGGAATAACAAGACAGACTCTTTACAATAAGATGAAGAGAAAAAAAGATGATCAGTAAAAGAATATATCTCAATATTATTATCAGGATTGTACTCATAACCGTTATTTCGGTCATAACAGGCTTTCTTGTGGCAAACAGGACAAACTATTTCTATCCTTCCTCCCTTTTCTTGCTGATTATCATCCTGGCTATCAATCTCATAGTTTATCTCAATACAACCAACAGGAGAATACAGTTTTTCTTTGATGCGGTGAGAAACGAAGATTCAAACCTTTCCTTTCCTTCTGATCCCAGAAACAAAAGTCTGAAGGAACTGTATGTAAGTATGAATAACGTAAGCCGGCAGATACAACAGCTGAAAATTGAAAACAGGCAGCAGGAACAATATTTTCAGACACTGATTGAGCATCTTGCAATCGGAATTATTACATTCAACAAAAAAGGCTTCATTCTGCATGCTAATTCACCGGCGAAATTGCTCCTTTCTGCTGAGATCCTTACTCATATTCAGCAGGTTGAACGAATCAACCGGCAACTTTACCAGACAATAAAAACGATCAGGCCTTCAGAACGAAGGCTGGTATCGATGCCGTCTGAGAAGGGCGAGATCCAATTGTCAATAAAAGCTTCCTCATTAAAAACCCGGGATGAGGAGCTCACAATCGTTTCAATACAGGATATCAAGAATGAACTCGATGAAAAAGAGGTTGATTCATGGATGAGGCTGATAAGGGTGCTTATGCATGAAATAATGAATTCTATTACTCCCATTACATCACTGTCGGAAAGTCTTCTCGGAATATATAACCATGATGGAATCCCGGCTCAGCCTCATGAGATAACAGAAAAAAATATCTCAACAACCCTTCAGGGACTTAATGTAATAAAGGAACAGGGTAAAGGGCTCATGTCGTTCGTTGAATCGTATAGGAAACTCACCAGGATCCCCAAGCCCGATAGTAAGCTGTTTAAAGTATCAAATCTTTTTTCACGTATTCAGATACTCTACAACTCCCTCGGGAATAGTGAAAAGATAAAGCTTACGATAGATCTTAAAGACCCTGAACTTGAATTATTCGCTGATGAAAACCAGATCTCTCTCGTTCTCATAAACCTTTTAAAAAATGCAATTGAAGCAAACGCTGATAACCCTGAAAGCACGATAACTATATCGGCCGGAAAAGATCCTGAAAATAAACCGGAGATACGTGTATCCGATAACGGACATGGAATTCCACTGAATCTGATCGATGAGATCTTTGTTCCATTCTTCACTACCAGGAAAGAGGGTTCCGGAATTGGCTTAAGCATATCAAAACAAATAATGCTCCTCCACGGGGGAAATCTTAAAGTCAGGTCGCTGCCTGGAAAAGAGACTACCTTTTGCCTGAACTTCCGGAGTGAATAAATTCCCATAAATAGATGTTAAATTTGCCGCCAGTTTCAGGGTGATGAAAAAGAACGAAATATCGGATTTGTATCTTAACTCGCAAGGGCCTTCGCGGCTTTTTGTCAAATTGAATGATGAGGCTATATCAAAGGGCCTTCTCGAGGGCTTGTCGGGCTCTTCGAAGGCTCTTGTAATGGCCTCAGTTCATGAAAAGATGCAGACCACACATCTTGTAATTATCCCTGAAAAGGAGGATGCAGCCTACTTTTATAACGATCTTGTCACGCTTTCAGGCGATGAAAATATTTTCTTTTTCCCTTCAACATATAAGCGTTCCGTCCAGTATGAGCAGACTGAGCCGGCAAATATTGTGCTCCGCACAGAGGTTCTGAATCATCTTGCATCAGGAAAAAGAAAAGGGATAATCGTCACCTATCCGGAATCAATAATGGAGAAGGTGATAAGCAAGAGAAACCTGAAGAAAAACACTTTCCAGGTCACCAAAGGAGACAAGCTGTCGCTCGATTTCCTCGAAGAGATGCTCCAGGAGTACAACTTTGAAAGGGTCGATTTCGTCTATGAACCAGGTCAGTATTCGATAAGAGGAAGCATTGCCGATGTATTTTCATATTCTGCCGATCTCCCCTATCGTATCGATTTCTTTGGTGAAGAGGTGGATTCCATCAGGACTTTCAATACAGACGATCAGCTTTCTGTTGCAATACAGAAGCAGATCTCAATCATTCCGAATATCCAGGACATTTCCATTGAAGAGATCCCCGATTCATTCACCGATTTTCTCCCCCCGTCATCGGTAATCTGGCTCGATGATTCAGAATTTATCAGGGAGAAAATAAACAGTATCTGGTTCCAGACTGCCCAGAGAGAAGATTCAGGCCAGATAACGGGNNATTTGCTACTGACTGGCAGATCGGGTTCCGGACCGAACCCCAGCCGGTATTCAACAAAAACTTTGAACTTCTTTCTGAAAAACTGGTTTCAAATAATCTCGAAGGTTACAGGACATTTATCGTTTCTGAAAGCCAGTCGCAGATAGACAGGCTTAAAGATATATTTGCCGAAATAAATCCAGGAGTGCTTTTCACTCCTCTCCTGGTCAATATTCATGCAGGGTTCACCGA
>PMIG01000212.1 GCA_003157055.1 Bacteroidales bacterium
GAACCAGGTGGTGGGCCAGGTCGGGTCAGTGCGGTCTGTCAGTATTTTATGAACTTTTTCCGGCAGCCCGACGCTCCATCCTTCAGCGATCTGGAGGACTGGCCCCAGTCCTTTTACCAGGTTGACCCTGGAGATGGTCATTGGCATTCCTCCGACACTGTTGAATTGTGAAGAAAAACCTCCGCCCCTGAAGTATCCGGTAGCAGCAGGCATCCATTGAGTTGCCCTGAGACATGACGAGGCATCTTTACCNNTCCTGAAAAATCAAGTGCTGATGCGCCTGAATTGATCAGGTGGATAATCCCATTTGAAGCAAGACCTTCGGGTTTTATTTTTGTGACTCTTTTAATAGCATACGGGCTCCAGTAAGTCCTTATATCTGAGAACATCTGGGCAGTATTTGTAAGCAGGTATCCAAACAGCATCGGCACTCCGTTCATTGCATCATTTTCTGTTGCAACCAGATATGGTGGTCTGATCCCGTTCCAGTCGAAAGAGGAACACAGAATTGCTTCCATAAAATCGCCATTGGGCATATGGTCGGTCCACTGACGCTGCCCCTGGAATCCTGACAGAATCGCATTATGCCCGTGAGACTCTTCTCCGAACCCCAGCTTTTTGAGTTTTGGATTGCCCACCATAAGGTCGCGTGCAATCATTGTCATTTTGACTACGATCTCCCATTCCTCGTCTTTCCTTGCCCGTGATTTCGGTTTGGCATTCATATCCTTCCCCTCTTTGCAGTTCTTCTTAGTCCATGCAAGAGCTTTTTTGAATTCCTCCTTGTCAAAGATATCTTCTTCAAGGCGCCTGTTGAATTCACTCATATCGACATACTCATTGCGCATTCCAAGGTATTCCTGGAAGAAATCTTCTTTAACAATCGATCCGGCAATACCCATTGAAACAGAGCCCATCGACAAATATGATTTACCTTTCATATATGCCACTGCAAGGCTTCCGCGAATAAAACGGATTAGCTTTTCACTTACATCGTCGGGGATTGTCTGGTCTCCTGCGTCCTGAACATCATGTCCGTAAATACCAAATGCCGGCAAACCCTTCATCGCATGTCCTGCAAGTGCGGCGGCAAGATACACTGCTCCCGGACGCTCTGTCCCGTTAAAACCCCAGATGGCTTTCGGCATATTGGTATCCATATCAATGGTTTCGCTGCCATAGCACCAGCATGGCGTAACGGTAAGACTTACACCTACACTGCTTTTCTTGAATTTTTCTGCACATAAAGCAGCCTCGGCTATTCCGCCGATGCAGGTATCAGAAATTATACATTCGACAGGCTTACCGTCAGGATATTTAAGGTTCGATGAAATTAGCTTTGCAGCAAGCTTTGCCATCCCCATTGTCTGTTTTTCGAGTGATTCCCTGACGCCCTTTTCACGGCCGTCTATTGTCGGGCGTATGCCCACTTTTGGAAAATCGCCGATAACAGTCTGATAGTCTAGATTTATCTTTAATTCATCATTTGCCATTACAGAAATATATTTAATTTTTAATTGTAATCTTCAATACAGACAAATATATATAAATTTTCAACTCTATGATCCTGTGTGTCACTCTGTGAAAGTTCTTCAAACTCTTTTGTGTTACACAGAGATCCATGGAGAAGTCACAGAGAGACATTGAGATTTTGTACCTTTGTCACATTAACATTTTCTGAATGCAAAACGGAAGAAGATTACCCGGATGGCTTAAAATGCAGCGGGCAAGCGGGGAGAATTACTCAAAGGTCAGGCGGCTCGTTCGGGAGAATGCTCTCCATACTATCTGCACCAGCGGAAACTGTCCAAACATAGGGGAATGCTGGAATGCCGGAACTGCGACTTTCATGATCCTTGGCGATATATGCACCCGTGCATGCAAATTCTGCAATACTAAAACCGGTAAACCTATGCCTCCTGATCCATCAGAGAATCAGCGGCTTGCAGAAACAATCAGAACAATGGGCCTGAATCATTGCGTAATCACTTCGGTTGACAGGGATGATCTTATTGACGGCGGTGCATCATTCTGGGCAAATGTGATCTCCACAATAAGAAGCCTTAACCCCGGAACCACTATCGAAGCACTAATCCCGGATTTTGACGGGGAACATGAAAATTTAGATAAGATAATCAATGCGAACCCTGATCTCATTTCACATAATGTCGAAACAGTCAGACGGCTCACTCCTAAAATAAGGACAAGGGCAAAATATGACAGGAGNNGGAGCCGGAGATACTTGAAACTATTGACGATCTTTACAATGCAGGCTGCAGAATCCTAACTATCGGGCAGTACCTGAAACCATCTGCGGATCACATGGATGCAGTTGAATATATAACACCCGATAAATTTGGAATGTATCGCGAATCAGCTCTGTCAAAAGGGTTTGAGATAGTTGAAAGCAGGCCTTTAGTACGTTCCTCGTTTCATGCTGAGAAACATGTAAAAGCATGAGAATTATAATTATATTGTAATGTCAAATATGATAAGCCCGTTTTGAGCTATTCTGTTAAATATGAGGATATTGGTCTAAAAGATTATAAAGAGGCATGGGATTATCAGACAACGCTCTTTAAAGAGCTTGTGGACATTAAGAAAAGCGATGAAGCAGATAAACCTCATGGCTTGGACAATCATCCCGGGACTTTGATTTTTGTTGAACATCCCAATGTTTATACGCTTGGCAGAAGCGGTTCTGAGAATAACCTGCTTCTCGATTATATCCAGCTGAAATCAAAGGATGCAGCCTTTTATAAAATCGACAGGGGAGGGGATATTACATATCACGGACCCGGACAGATAGTAGGGTACCCGATCTTTGACCTCGAAGTTATTCATATTGGACTGAAGGAGTATATTTTCAGGATTGAAGAGGCAATTATAAGATCAGCCGGTGAATTTGAGATTGCCTGTTCAAGGCTTGAAGGCGGAACGGGCGTATGGATTGATCCTGAAATACCCGGAAGGGCAAGGAAGATATGTGCGATAGGAGTAAAGGCCAGCAAATTTATTACCATGCATGGATTTGCATTCAATGTTAACACAGACCTTACGTACTTCAACTATATCAATCCCTGCGGCTTTACTGACAAGGGAGTAACTTCAATTGAAAAAGAGACCGGTCGCAGGGCCGATATGAATGAAGTAAAGGAAATTTTAAAAAACAGACTCAGGGAAGTGTTTGATCTATCCTGGGTTAATAAAACAAGCTGATGGAAAAGAGATGGGTAATAAAGGAGCGTGGAGACAGTATCGTTGTAAGACAGCTTGCAATTGCGCTTGGAGTTTCTGAATCGCTGGCAAACCTGATGGTTCAGAGAAATATTACATCTCCCCAGGAAGCAAAGGCTTTTTTTTCACCTGACCTGAGCTACCTGCATGATCCATTCCTCATGAAGGACATGAATATTGCAGTCGACAGACTTTCAACTGCAATTAAAAAGAATGAGAAAATACTTGTTTATGGTGATTATGATGTTGACGGAACGACTGCAGTCGCCCTTGTATATTCATTCCTGAAAGAACAATATTCAAATGTAGAATACTATATTCCCGACAGGTATAAGGAGGGTTATGGTGTGTCTTTCAAGGGAGTTGATTTTGCAGCTGTGAACAATTGCAAGCTGTTAATTACCCTTGACTGCGGTATCAAGGCCGTCGAGAAGATAAAATATGCCAGAACCAAAGGTATCGATGTGATAGTCTGTGACCATCATTACCCCGGATCCGAAATACCTCCGGCTGTTGCCGTTCTTGACCCCAAGCAGCCGGGTTGCAGCTATCCCTATAAAGAGCTTTCAGGATGCGGCGTCGGCTTTAAGCTTATTCATGCATATTCAAGAATTCAGAGCATCCCTTTCAGTTCCATTGCAAACTACCTCGACCTNNGCTGAATGAATCACCTCGTATCGGATTAAAGGAGATCATCCGGGAAGCCGAGGTATCCAGAGCCCTTACAGTTGAAGATATAGTATTCAAAATAGGGCCAAGGATAAATGCAGCCGGCAGGATGGAAGCAGGAAGCAAAGCAGTTGAACTCCTTGTCTCCAATGACGTAAAAGCTGCAGAGGGCTTTAGCAAGGAGATCAGCAGCTTCAATACCGAACGCAGAAGCATAGACCGATCCATCACTTCGGAAGCTATGCGGATGATCTCCGAAAATCAGCGATCTGTAAATGCCAGAACTACAGTGCTTTACAATCCATCCTGGAAAAAGGGGGTAATCGGCATAGTAGCATCGCGACTCATCGAGACTTATTACAGGCCAACTGTTATACTTACGGAATCGAATGGCTTTGCAACTGGTTCTGCAAGGTCTGTCCAGGGATATGACCTTTACCAGGCAATTGAAGCCTGCAGCGATCTTCTTGAAAGCTTCGGCGGACATATGTTTGCTGCGGGGCTTACGCTGAAGAAGGAGAATATCCAGCCGTTCATCGAAAGGTTTGAACAGTTCGTAAACAGCACTATAACCGAGGATCAGCTTCTTCCGCGCGTTTCCATTGATACTGAACTCGCATTTAATGAAATCAATGAGGAATTTTTCAAAATAATGAGCCAGTTCCAGCCGTTTGGTCCTGAAAATATGTCACCAATATTTGTGTCAAGGAATGTTTTCGATACCGGCTCCGGCAAAATGGTCGGCTCGAGCGGCGAACATCTTAAGCTTGACCTTTGCCAGGATTCATTAACGGTTAAATCAATACCTGCCATAGCCTTTAACCAGGCTGACCATTTTGAGTATATAAAAGACGGGAATCCGTTTGATATTTGCTATTCAATTGAAATGAATGAGTTCCGGGGAAATAGAAATCTTCAGATCAACATTCGCGATATCAGAACCCCGGAGGACAGATAATCCGGTGACCAGTGACCAGATTCAGAACCAAACCCTGAATTGCAATTTAACTTCATCATTAAAATTTCCGGCTCCACTTTTTTCAGTGACTTCTGTGAAACCATATTTTATTCTCACCTCACCAAAATGGCGAATATCCCATTTTACCATTATATAGCTGCGGCTTCCATCTCCTGATAATGCAGGAATGCTGAAACTGTACAACAGATCGTTCTCGTAGGTATATAATCTTGAATCCCAGCTCTCAGTACTGAACAGGCAATAACGAAACCAAACTGTGACGGGAACTCTGCCAAACTTATGATACACATCCTGGAGCAAAAGCATACCTCTGCTCCCGGAAGGATAAGCCGTCTTATAATTTATTCTGGTGGTAAAAGCAGAATTCTCATCAGGCGTGTACCTGAGAAGCCATTTGAAATTTCGGCTTTCCAACCCTTCTATACCGGCTATTCCTGTTGTTTTCTGATTATTGATCATCGAATACCTGTAATCGTAAGAGAACTCAAAATTTAGTTTTTCTGAGGGCAGGTATCGCAGTTCTATTTCTCCTTTGCGCGACATTGACGGGAAGCTGCACCTGTATTTAAGCCATGGATAATGAGTAACATCATATCCGGCAGAAATAAAGAGATGTTTTGCTGCCTCAAAACTGAAATTTCCTGTTATCCCCTGCTCATTAGCTGCAGATGAGCTGTTTCCGGGGCCTTTCCCGTTAAAGGCGGTAAAGCCGTTAGAGTATTTCCTCCATAAAACATTGACTAAAAGCCTGTCGGAAGGCCTTAGTGTGGCACCGTTGACTAATGCCAGATTTCTGAAATTATTGACAGTCATCTCCCCGTAAATCATTATCCTGCCTGAGACTGTGTTATAATTTATTGACAGCAAACGGTTTTTATTTCCTTCAAAGTCATGGATGTTTTCCGGATCATTTGCATTCCTCTGCAGCGGAATTGAAAGCCATGTTTCCGACCAGTTGGCTCCCACCCTGATAAAACTGAAATTATATGAGAGGCTCATTCCATAAACTGTTTCGGTGAGAAGGTCCTTCTTTTTCAGAAGGGAAGATGTGTTATGCAACCCGGACTTGTAAAAACTCATAATGGACGAAATTACTGAGTCAGAAGATAATACGGGGGTTGCATCAATCCTGTTCCGGGAATAAAACAATATCACTTCTGCATTTCTGACAGCCAGATCTGCTGCTGCACCCCTGAAAAAATTGTTTTCATCAGTTGAGGTATAAGGCCTTAAATTGTCCCTTAAAGTCATAAAGCCGGGGGCTGTCAGCTGGATTCCGGTTCGCATAGCTGTATTAATGCTGGTTCCTGACCCGAATCTTAATGAAAAATCCCCGAGAATGATCTTTCTGATTACCCCGTTCCCGGAATATGAAGTATAAGCTGACAGGAATTCAGGGAATAGCGGAGAACCGGTAAAAAATTTTTCACCTGCATCTTTTTCAGTGGTAAGGCCAGCAGAAAACCTGCCTGCAGTTATCCTGTATTTTGCAAGTATTTTTAAAGGCGAGCCAAGGTACGAGGTGTCATACTCACCAGGTTTAAGGATGAAGTTTGTTATAAGTGTACTTCTTACACTTAAACTGTCAGAAGAGACGCCGTCGTTTACTTTCAGAGAAATAAATGGCGACATCATTTCAACGGTATGCTGATCAAAACCGGGGATGGATGCTATTTCATAAACTGAAACAACATTACCGGTTCTTCTGATATAGTCTGCAAGAGACTTTACCTGGAAATCTGACAGGAAGAATAACCTTGATAAATCATTCTCATCCATCAGATTGATCTTTACAGGATTCTCTATCAGATCATTAAAGTATTCCAGATAAAGAGATGCAGCATCAGGATCATTGTCTTCCGCAGCAAGCTCTTCGGCAATATCCGATATTATTTCATTATTATTTTCTGCCTGGCCAAAACTTGCATTGCAGAGCAGAAATAACAATGCAATAAGAATTATAAGCTTTTGTTTAAATGAGAAGAGATACTTTTTAACCACGAAGGACACGAAGGCAGGGTACAAAGTATCACAAAGGCAGATTTGATTCAGGCAATATCCTTTGTGTTCTTTATGTAAACCTTTGTGCTCTTTGTGGTTAAAAAAGATCATTAAATTTTGATTACTTTATTTTAAAAACCAGGGAGACTGATGAAGTCACTCCCAATCTTTCATGAGTAGAGAAGCCTAAATCGATCTTCATGGATTTTAGGAGATATCCAAGCCCGAAGCTGAAGGATGAGTTTTCGGTGCTGAAACCTCCCCTGATCCAGAATTTCTTTGCGGCTTCATATTCAAAGCCTGTTCTGATGATTATATTTTCACCTGTGCTCATTTCTGCTTCGGCGCCTGCAAAAAGAGTTTTGCTGAGGTCAATTTCCGCACCGGCTGTAAGTGTCGATGGCAATAATGATTTCCTGATTGAATTCGGGACCGGGTTAAAGATGTGTATAACAGCGGTCGCTTTTTCAGACAGACTAAAAGCAGCTCCTGCCTCAAATGTGATGAATCTTATTTTATCGTATTCGCCCTGCACGATTTCTGAAAAATAGTCGATCTGAACTCCGGCTGAAACATTTCTGCTCAGTGGCATTCCGCAGGAAATACCTCCCATATTCCTTTTGAATTCAGGGTAACCGAAATTTGAATATATGACGCCCAAGGAGCTTTTCCCGGCGGGGAAGATCATGCCTGCAGTACATGTTCCAAGCTCTGGTATCCCGAACCGGTTCTCATAATTTACTCCGGCGGAGAATGAATTGTTGTATGCCAGCAAAGACTGGCTGGAAAATGATGACCAGAACCCGTTCTTCATTACGCAAACCAGTCCCGTTCCTCTCTCTCCTGCACCGGTGCGGACAAAAAACGGATTACCCCCGATTGCGGAAGCTGAGAGAAAAATAAAACAAAAGGCAACTGATGTCTTGTGCAGCGAGAACAAGTTTTTCAGTTTTAAAACACTAATTTACAAAAAAATCAATCCAATCAAGGATTGATTTTAAATATTTTCTCTGTGTAACTCTGTGACACCTCTGTGTCTCTCTGTGTAAGTTATTTCAATTCTTCTTGTTACATAGAGAATCACAGAGAAATCAATTAGTTTGTTTTATACTGGAATTTGACTTTTTTCAGTTCCTCGTTGGCTTCAACAATTTTCTTCTTAAGGTTCTCCTTGTATTCTATTACCTCTTTCATGATCTTATGGTCGCCTGTGCCTATTATCTGAGCAGCAAGGATTCCTGCATTCTGGGCTCCGTTGACTCCGACTGTGGCGACGGGAATTCCGGGAGGCATCTGAAGGATTGACAATATTGAATCGAGTCCTTCAAGCGAAGCTTTGATTGGGACACCAATCACCGGTACAGGTGTCATCGCTGCGATCACTCCCGGGAGATGGGCAGCCATTCCTGCCGCTGCAATAATCACTTTTATACCTCTTCCGGCAGCTCCTTC
This sequence comes from Bacteroidales bacterium, assembly GCA_003157055.1. Taxonomy (GTDB): domain Bacteria; phylum Bacteroidota; class Bacteroidia; order Bacteroidales; family VadinHA17; genus LD21. Next base: position 8,339 of record PMIG01000212.1, read on the forward strand.
AGCAAAAATCCCGACCTCCTCCGGCGTTCTGTGGGCCGATAAGGCATTCATTTCGAAGGGTATCCTGAAATCGTTCAGAACCTGGGCAGCTTTTTCCATTACTGGCAGGTCTGATGTGCTTCCCATTATAATGCTAACAATTGGTTTCATCGTAAGAAATTAAATTAAACTTACCGGCCAAAGCAAAAATAAGCTATTATTTTCATATTTTCGCACCGGCTTCCGGTTCAAATAAATCCGTTATGAGAGAAACAGTTATACTCGATAAGAAATTCAGGGAGATGATCCCGGGCGAGGACATCAGCAAAAGAATTGGTGAGATGGCTGCAGAGATCAATCGTGATTATAAGGGTAAGGATGTAGTTTTTCTGGGAATACTCAACGGCGCTTTCCTGTTCGCAGCCGATCTTTTTAAAAAGATCGACCTTAAAGCCCGTATTTCATTTGTAAAGCTGGCGTCATATCAGGGAACAAGATCATCCGGCTCAGTAAAGGAGCTTATCGGCTGGAATGAAGATATCAAAGGTATGGAGGTGATTGTCCTCGAAGATATTGTTGATACCGGTCACACTCTTGAACTGATTGTCGGGGAACTTAAAATAAGAAAAGTGACAGGTGTTAAAATTGCAACACTTCTTTTCAAACCTGATGCCTACAAGAAAAAAATTCCTGTTGATTATGTGGGATTCAGGATACCCAACGATTTTGTTGTGGGCTATGGACTTGATTATGACGGATATGGCCGTAACCTTCCATCAGTATATACTCTAATGGAATAACTCAAAGCTACTATTTATAATATTTCTTAATTAAACGAATTCTATGATTAATATTTTGATTTTTGGACCTCCTGGATCAGGCAAGGGAACACAGTCTGTAAAACTTGCTGAGAAATTCAATCTCAGTCATCATTCGACCGGCGATATGCTTAGAGCAGAAATTGCTGCAGGAACCGAGCTGGGGAAAAAGATGAGCTCGATAATGTCGAAGGGAGAGCTTGTACCCGATGAGGTTGTAATTGAGATGATAGCCGATAAGATAGACAGCACAAAAGGAGTTGCCGGTTTCCTGTTTGACGGTTTTCCAAGAACAGTCGTCCAGACTGATGAGCTGGAAAAGATGCTGAATGCCAGGGGAATGAAGATCGATAGCATGCTTGTTCTTAATGTTGATCATGATGAGCTGGTAAAGAGATTGATCGTCAGGGCAGAACAATCAGGAAGACCAGACGATATGGATCCTGCCGTAATTGAAAACAGGATTAATGTTTACAAGGCCAAGACTGAACCTATAATTGAATATTGCCGCAAACGCGGAATATATCAATCCGTTAATGGAATGGGAACAATAGAAGAAATATTCGAAAGACTTTCGGGTATGATAAAAAAAATTCTGAAATAAATCCCTTGAATGTCAGGTTCCAATTTTGTAGATTATATTAAAATATTTTGCCGAGCAGGTAATGGTGGTGCCGGTTCGGCTCACCTCCGCAGGGAGAAGTTCGTTCCAAAGGGAGGTCCCGACGGAGGCGACGGAGGCCGGGGCGGGAATATCATCCTGCGAGGGAACGATCAGATGTGGACTTTGCTTCATCTCAGGTACCAGCGCCACATCTTTGCCGGGAATGGAGTTGGCGGCGGCTCCCAGCAATCTTCCGGAGCCGAAGGCAAGGATGTTTTTATTGAAGTTCCTCTCGGTACTGTAGCCAGAAACGGAGAAACGGAAGAATTTATCTTTGAGATTACTGCCCATGGCGAGGAAAAGATACTTGCCCAGGGAGGACGCGGCGGGCAGGGCAATGTCCATTTCAAATCATCAACAAACCAGACCCCAAGATATGCACAACCTGGCGAGAAAGGGGTTGAAAACTGGTATGTACTTGAATTAAAAATTCTTGCCGATGTAGGGCTTGTAGGATTTCCGAATGCCGGCAAATCGACTCTTCTGTCGGTTGTTTCGGCAGCAAAGCCTAAAATTGCAGATTACGCCTTTACTACTCTATCGCCAAACCTTGGCATTGTAGCTTACAGGGACAATAAATCGTTTGTGATGGCCGATATTCCCGGAATTATTGAGGGGGCTCATGAAGGGAAAGGACTGGGAATAAGGTTTCTGAGGCATATCGAAAGAAACTCGGTCTTACTGTTTGTAATCCCTGCCGACACCAAGGATATCCGAAAGGAGTATGAAATCCTGGTCAACGAATTAAAAATGTACAACCCGGAACTGCTCGATAAAAAAAGGATTCTGGCAATTTCAAAATCCGACCTGCTCGATGAGGAGCTAATGAATGAAACCAGGAAAGACCTGCCTGATGTTCAGCGGGTATTTATTTCTTCTATTACAGGGCTGGGTCTTACTACCCTGAAAGATATGCTTTGGAAAGTCCTGACAAACGATTGATAGTTGTATGCTTCAGCATCTTGACCAGCAGCTCTTCCTGTTCCTGAATTCACACAATTCACCATTCTGGGACTCAGTGATGTACGCGATAAGTGGTCGTGTTATCTGGGCCCCGCTTTATCTGGCCATTCTATTGTATCTTGTCTTTACATACAAGAGGAAATTCCTCATAATCATACCATTCATTATAATTGCAGTTACGCTTGCCGACCAGGTTTCAGTGCAGTTGTTTAAAGATATTTTTATGAGGCTAAGACCCTGTCATGAACCCTCCCTTACAGGTATGGTGCATCTTGTTAAAGGCGAATGCGGAGGACTCTACGGGTTTGTTTCATCTCATGCCTCAAATTCTTTTAATGTCGCTCTTCTGAGCCTTATGTTCATTAAAAAAAGATGGTATACCATATGCATTATCATCTGGGCATCGGTAATCGGATATAGCAGGATCTACCTTGGAGTTCATTACCCGGGCGATGTTATCTGCGGAGCAATGGTAGGTGCATTTATAGGATGGGGAGTATATAAGTTATACGAAGTAACAGATAATAAGGTTCTTGCTTATAGGAAGTATTTTAATAGTGATAATTCATTATAAGATTCCGGACAGAATTCTATTCGTTTTACATGTTCATAATCAACCTTGCTTCCACCGACCCTTTCTTCAACCTTGCAGTTGATGAGTACTTGCTTAAGAACAGGAAGGAAGAATTTCTGGCTCTTGGCATAAACATTCCGTCGGTGATAATAGGCAAGCACCAGGCTCCTCACCGGGAAACTGAAACCGGATATATCACCAGAAATAATATCCCGGTTATAAGAAGAATTTCCGGCGGCGGGACTGTATTTCATGATAAGGGCAATCTTAATTTCTCATTCATTTCAAACAGCACACCCGGGAAGCAGATCGATTTCAGAAAATACACGCAGCCGGTAATACAATTTCTTGCAACGGAAGGTGTTGAGGCTAAATTTGAAGGAAAGAATGATCTGAAGGTCAATGGTCTCAAGATTTCAGGAAACGCTGAACATGTTTGGCGCAACAGGGTTCTTCACAACGGCACTCTGCTTTTTGATTCTCAGCTGGAAATTATGAAAAGATCTATAAGGAAGGATAATTCGTGCTACTTTTCACGGGCTGTCGTATCAAATCCCTCTCCTGTTACGAATCTTAAAGATTGGCTGGATTCAATAAAAAATACTTACGAACTGAAACAAAAAATGCTTCAGTTCTTTATTAGTCAGAATGATAAAAATCAGGAAGTTGACCTCTCCCGGGATGAGACTGCAGAAATAAATAATCTTGCAGATTTAAAGTACCGGACATGGGAATGGAATTTTGGTTACGGGCCATCTTATCAGTTTAAGAATAAGTTTGAAATCAATGGCATTTCAATGACCGTCAATCTCTCTGTAAAGGATGGAATAATACAGGAATGCACCATTGAAGGACCTTGTGTGCTTGCTGAATATGCTAAAAAATTTTCCGGATTGAGGCATATGCCTGAAGACATATCATCAATCTTCAGGGAGGGTAAAGTTATTATGAATGATGATGAGCTTTTTAATTTTTTTTAGATATTCGTCCTGATGAACAGGATTATTTAATAATAGTATTAGTGTATGGATATTCTGAGATCAATTATCGTATGGCTGTTGGGGATAACGATCATGCTTATCTTTCTTCCGGTCATATTTATTGTTTGGCTGCTGGCTCTTCCGTTTGACAGGAACAGGGTAGCCATTCATTGGTTGCTGGCTTGCCAGTCCAATATCATTTCACATCTTGTACCTATATGGAAGATAAAAGTTAAAGGAAGGGGAAAAGCAAAACCAGGAACAACCTACGTCATTATCTGCAACCATCAGTCCATTCTTGATATTTTAATCATTTACTGCCTCTGGTACAGGTTCAAATGGATCTCCAAAATTGAAGTACGCAGCGTTCCGGTGCTTGGCTGGTATGTCAGGATGGCGGATTATATTTTTGTCGACAGGGGAGACAAGGTAAGCAAAGCAAAAATGATGGAAGAATCATACATATGTCTTAAAAAAGGTATCTCAATAATGATTTTCCCTGAGGGCACACGCTCCGCCGATAACCAGATCAGCTTCTTCAAGAGAGGAGCTTTTCAGCTTGCAATTACTACCAAAACTCCAATATTGCCGGTATTAATGGATGGAACCGGCAATGTCCTGCCAAAGCATGGGATCATCTTCGGGGGATTTCATAAAATAGACCTCAGAGTGCTTGACCCGGTCAGTCCTGAATCTTTCGGAACCGATAACTGCGACGAACTCGCTGCAAAATTCCAGGAGATGATGAAGGGCGAGCTTCAGAAGATCAGGAATGAAACAAGCGGCAAATGATAATCTCACCTGCATACCGGAGGATCCTTCATAAAATGGGATATTATGATTACCAGCAGGGACTTATATACCGTCATCTTAACCAGGGTAATGGATGGCAGAGCCATGAAAAACATTGCAGGGACTTTATCCTTAAAGCTTGTAATAAGGATAACCCTGAAAAAATAACAGTTCTTGGCAGCGGATGGCTTCTCGAGCTGCCTCTGACCGAGCTTGCAGAAAGGACAAAACATATTTGTCTGATCGATATAGTCCACCCTCCTGCCGTGAGAGACCAGGTAAAGAAATTCAAAAATATTGAGCTTTCTGAGCAGGATATCTCGGGCGGTCTCATTGATGAGGTATGGCGAAAAGCCGGGGAACGCACTTTCTTAAATAAGCTCAGATCCCTCGATGAGATTGAAATCCCTGAATTCAACCTTAAAAATCCCGGAACTGTAATTTCACTGAATATCATGACACAGCTTGAGGCGATGCCTTTAAGAATGCTCGGGAAAAAGGCAATGGCAGGCGAAGCCGATATATTAAATTTCAGAAAAAAGATCCAGGAGAGCCATTTGAGGTTCCTGGGGAAGCATAAATCCCTGCTTATAACAGACACTGCGGAAATATTTACTGATTCTTCCGGAAATGTAACTGAGGATAAGACCGTTATAACTGATCTTCCTGACGGACTCCTCAAAGAGACCTGGAGATGGGACTTTGATCTGAAAGGATTGGATTATAGCAGGAAGAGATCGGTTATGGAGGTGACGGCATTAATTCTGTGATAAGGATGGAAAGTGAGAAACTGAAAGAAAAGTATTTTGAGGAGGCAGCTTCATTCAGATACAAGGCCGAGAAGGAAAACAAAACTCTTCTTCTGTTGTCTGTTTTGCGGCTTATCACTTTTACAGGCGGGCTTGCCCTGGTATTGATATTTTTTACTATTTCAGGTTTATCCGGGATTATTTCCCTGCTATCGGTTACTGCTATATTCCTGTACCTTCTGAAGAGCTATTCGGTGCATACATCGCACAAGGAATATCTTATCAATCTGGAGGCAATAAACCTTAATGAGGGGAAGGCCCTTGAAGGGGATTTTTCGATGTTTGAGGATGGTAGTTGCTTTGCCCACTCTGATCATGATTTTTCTTACGACCTTGATATTTTCGGCACTTCGTCTCTCTTTCAGTACCTCAACAGAACCTGTACGGGTTATGGCCGGAAAGTTCTTGCTGAATGGCTTTCAGATCCTTACATACTATCATCCTCGCTGGAATTCAGACAAAGGACAATTTCTGAAATGTCTTCTATGAATGACTGGAGGCAAAGCTTCCTGGCTACAGGTATGAATAAAAGCCTTGAAAAAGATCACATTTCAGGTATTACGGAATGGCTGAAGAAGGAATCTGTTATAGACTCTTCTGTTTTCAGAAGGACAATAATCTGGATGCTCCCGGCATTGACCCTGATCTCGCTCGTTTTAATGGTAGCGGGTCTAATTCATTATTCCATTTTTGTCATTTTTGTCATCATTAATTCCTTTATTATTTTCTTCAATCTCAGGAGATCATCTGCCATCCATGAGGAGCTGACAGGGAGATTCAGATTTCTCTCTTCGCTTGGCAGGCTTCTTGAGCTTATTGAAAATGAATCGTTTGAATCGCCTCTGATCAACCGGATGAAATCAGGAATTAACGATGGCAACAGATCAGCCGTTTCCTCACTTAAAGAACTTGGCAGGATAATCAGGGCATTCGACAGCAGGCTGAACGTAATCGTCGGTTTCGTTTTTAACGGATTGCTGCTCTGGGACTTACATTGTATCAGGAGGCTCGAAAAATGGAAAACACTCAATAGAAATCAGTTCCCGCTCTGGCTTGAGATGTTGGGGCAGGTCGATGCTTTTATAAGTCTCGGGAACTATGCTTATAATAATCCTGCATTTGTTTATCCGTCATTATCAGAAGACGGGATTCCCTTCTATGCCAGGCAGCTGGGTCATCAGCTTATTGATCCGGCAACCCGTGTATATAATGATTTCAGTCTTTCCGGGAAGGGGAAGATCTGCATTATTTCCGGTGCAAATATGGCCGGGAAAAGCACATTCCTCAGGAGCGTGGCTGTCAATTATATCATAGCCATGGCAGGGGCTCCCGTTTGTGCAACAGAGTTGCGTTTTACCCCAGTGCGATTATTTACAAGCATGCGTACCACTGATTCGCTTTCCTCGGGTGAATCATACTTTTATGCAGAGCTGAAGAGGCTAAAAAAACTGGAGGAAAAGCTTGCTGCCGGCGAAAATATTTTTTTCATACTCGACGAAATACTCAAGGGTACAAATTCGGAGGATAAGAGCCAGGGATCACGGTTATTCATCAATAAGGTATTAAGTTTAGGAGGCACGGGCCTCATTGCAACTCATGACACCTTACTTGGCACAATGGAAAAAGAGCACCCGGATGTAATAATAAATAAATGCATTGAGGTTGATATCGATGGTGATAAAATCAATTTCGATTACAAACTGCGCGATGGCATTGCAAGCAAAAAGAATGCAGTGCTTTTAATGAGGCAGATGGGTATACTGGGCTGAACAGTGTTTAGTCCTGAATAAAATAATTATAATTAAATAATTTTTACCCCCTTCCAAGCCTTCCCCCATGGGGGAAGGAGTACCAATAGCCTTTCCCTTTGGGGAAACGGGAAAGAGAGTCATTTTAATTATAAATATTCCACCTGTTAGCAAGTAATTTTTTCTGCTCTGCAATAATTCATTTTCAGTTACTTATCAATCATCACCTGATGATAAATCTGTTCAATTGTTGAAAAATTGATAATTAGTGACATTTCTATTTGACTATATTTGCGCAAAATTTCTGAAAAATGACGGTTGTAGGATATTCAGAAGAACATATTAAAACCCTTGACTGGCGTGAGCATATCAGGCTGAGACCTGGCATGTATATCGGCAAGCTTGGCGACGGCTCATCGCAGGATGACGGAATTTATGTTATGCTGAAAGAGGTGATGGATAATGCTGTCGATGAGTACATGATGGGATTCGGGAAGAAAATTGATGTCTCGATAAACGGCAAGGAGGTCAGGGTGCGTGATTATGGCCGCGGTATACCCCTCGGCAAGGTTCTGGATGCCGTTTCAAGAATGAACACCGGAGCTAAATACGATTCCAAGGCATTCAAGAAATCGGTCGGACTTAATGGTGTCGGAGTGAAAGCAGTTAATGCACTTGCATCTAAATTCATTATCAGGTCAATACGCGACGGACAGATAAAGGTGATAGAATTTGAGCATGGGAACACTTCTAAGGATCACCCACAGAAAGCCACAACTGAAGAGAATGGCGTCGAAGTGATTTTTGAGCCGGATGAAATAATGTTCGGTAACTATTTTTATATCTCGGAATACGTGGATTCAATGCTGAAAAACTACGTATATCTTAATTCCGGACTGGTAATTAATTTCAATGGCAATAAATTCTTTTCGAGGAACGGTCTGGCAGATCTCCTGAATGAGAACATGAACAAGGAGGGACTTTATCCTCTTATTCATCTTAGGGGCGACGATATTGAAGTGGCATTTACTCATGGCATTCAATATGGCGAAGATTATTATAGTTTTGTAAACGGTCAGAACACTACCCAGGGCGGTACGCACCTGATTGCCTTCAGGGAAGCGATAGTAAGGACAATAAGGGATTTTTACAAGAAAGATTATGATGCCGCCGATATACGTTCATCAATCATTGCCGCAATAAGCATAAAGGTTGAAGAACCGATATTTGAATCACAGACCAAGACAAAGCTCGGGTCGAAGGATATGGGACCGGAGGGACCATCTGTAAGAACATTTATAACAGATTTTATCAAAAAACAGCTTGATGACTACCTCCATAAAAACTCCGAGACTGCCGGGATCCTTCTGAAAAAGATTCAGGACTCAGAAAAGGAGAGGAAGGCAATTTCATCAATTCAGAAGCTTGCAAGAGACAGGGCAAAAAAGGTTAGCCTTCATAACAAGAAGCTGAGGGATTGCAGGATCCACTACAATTCAAATGATACCGACAGGCTCGATTCAACAATATTCATAACTGAAGGAGACTCTGCCAGCGGATCGATTACCAAATCGAGGAATGTTGAGACCCAGGCAGTATTCAGCCTTCGCGGCAAGCCGCTGAATTCATTCGGACTTACCAAAAAGATCGTTTACGAAAACGAAGAGTTCAACCTGCTCCAGGCAGCATTGAACATTGAAGACGGAATTGAGAACCTCCGGTATAACAATGTGGTGATGGCAACAGATGCCGATGTTGACGGAATGCACATCAGGCTTCTTCTTCTCACCTTCTTCCTTCAGTTCTTTCCTGATCTTGTAAAAAAGGGGCACGTCTATATTCTGCAGACACCTCTTTTCAGGGTAAGGAATAAAAAGGAAACGAGATATTGTTATTCACAGGATGAGAAGACTAAGGCTATCAAGGTCCTCGGACCAGATCCTGAGATCACAAGGTTCAAGGGTCTTGGTGAGATATCACCAGACGAATTCATCCATTTTATCGGGAAAGATATGCGGCTTGAGCCGGTCAGGATTAAGAAGGAGGATACCATAAATGAGTATCTTGAATTCTATATGGGGAAGAATACCTTTGAAAGGCAGGAATTTATAATTGGAAACCTCAGGGTTGAAGAAGATATTGTTGAAGAAGAACAAGTTAAAAAATAACAGGAGGCACAGGGCGTGATAATTGACGATTTTGAACTGGAAACTGAAAAACCTGAGGGAGAAGAAGATATTCCGCAGAGGCATATTGCCCTTCATTCAGTTACGGCTTTATCAGGGATGTATCAGAATTGGTTCCTCGACTATGCTTCCTATGTCATTCTGGAGCGTGCAGTTCCTGGTCTTGACGATGGCCTGAAGCCGGTTCAGCGGCGCATACTTCACTCAATGAAGCGGATGGATGACGGACGGTATAACAAGGTAGCCAATATAATTGGCCATACCATGCAGTTTCATCCTCACGGCGATGCTTCAATAGGCGATGCTCTTGTTCAGATAGGCGAAAGGGATCTGTTAATTGACGCCCAGGGAAACTGGGGAAATATTCTTACCGGTGACTCTGCAGCAGCTCCCCGGTATATTGAAGCCCGGCTTTCAAAATTTGCACTCGACGTTGTCTTCAATTCCAAAACAACGGAATGGAAGCTTTCATACGACGGACGAAATAAGGAGCCTGTAGCTCTTCCGGTCAAGTTCCCGCTTCTTCTTGCGCTTGGCGTTGAGGGAATTGCCGTTGGTCTTGCATCAAAGATACTCCCGCATAACTTCAATGAATTGATTGATGCCACCATCGATTACCTCCAGGGGAAGGATTTTGTCATCTATCCTGACTTCCCTACAGGAGGATTTATTGATATATCAAGGTACAATGATGGTCAGCGCGGAGGTGTTGTAAAAATACGGGCGAAGATTGATAAGATTGACAAGAAGGAACTTATTATCACTGAGATACCGTTCGGAAAAACTACAACATCCCTTATAGAATCGATCATTAAAGCAAGCGAAAAGGGTAAGATCAAGATAAAAAAGATAGATGATAATACTTCATCAAACGTCGAAATCGTAATTCAGCTTATGCCGGGTGTTTCACCCGATATGACAATAGATGCGCTTTATGCGTTCACAGATTGCGAATACTCAATATCCCCAAATACTTGTGTAATATCCGATAACAAACCCTCTTTCATGGGTGTGAGCTCAATCCTGAGACATTCGGCTGACCGTACCGTGGAATTGCTGAANNGTTATAGCTGATATTGATAAAGGTCTTAAACCATTCAAAAAAAGACTTCTGAGAGAAGTGACCCGCGAGGATATAATTAAGCTCACTGAAATCAAGATTAAGAGAATTTCAAAGTTTGACGTTAAAAAGGCCGACGAGCATATCAAAGGTCTGGAAGTAGAGCTTGAAGAGGTGAAAAATCACCTTAAGAATATCATACCTTATACTATTAATTATTTCAAGCAGATCAAGAAAAAATATGGCAAAGGACGGGAGAGAAAAACCGAGATCAGGAGTTTCGATACCATCCAGGCTGCCAAGGTAGTTGCAAATAATGCCAGGCTTTATATAAACTATAAGGAGGGATTCATCGGCACAGGCCTGAAGAAGGATGAGTTTGTATGCGAGTGCTCCGATATTGACGATATAATTGTAATCAGGAAGGATGGAGTTTATCTCATTACCAGGGTGGCCGATAAGGTTTTTGTCGGAATGGACATATTATATGCCCAGGTTTTCATTAAAAATGATGAGAGAACTATTTATAATATAGTTTACCAGGATGGAAAGGACGGGCCTCTCCTTGCAAAACGTTGTGCCATCACAGGAATGACCCGCGACAAGGAGTACAATATGACCAGAGGTAAAGCAGGTTCGAAGATCGTTTATTTCAGCGCAAACCCGAACGGAGAAGCTGAGGTAATAAAGGTTTATCATAAGCCGAAGGCCCGGCTGAAGAAACTGGAATTTGAATTTGATTTCGGACAGCTTGGCATCAAAGGAAAATCATCAATGGGCAACATCCTTACCAAAAATGCTGTTCACAAGATAGCCCTGAAGGAGAAGGGGCTATCAACTCTTGGCGGCAGAAAGATATGGTTTGATGATGCTGTATTCAGGCTCAATGTCGATGGACGAGGAACATACCTTGGTGAATTCAGCGGCGATGAAAAAATTCTGGTTATTACCAAGAACGGATTCTTCAGGCATGCAAATTTCGACCTCTCCAACCATTTCGAGGAAAATATTCTTGTAATAGAAAAATTCAGACCCGGCAAAGTATACTCAGTGGTTTACTGGGATGCAGAACAGAAATTTTATTACCTGAAGAGATTCATTATTGAGGAGTCTGAAAAACCTCAATGCTTTATAAATGAGGATCCTGAATCTAAGATGATAAGCATTACCGAAGTTGAATATCCCAGGTTCGAGATAGAATTCGGTGGTAAAAACAAGAACCGCGACAATGAGATAATTGAGGTTGTGGAATTCATAGGTGTCAAGAGCTATAAGGCTAAAGGGAAGAGGCTTACAAGTTTCATGGTGGAAAACATTCATGAAATTGAACCTGTTATCAGGAAAGAAAGCAATCCTGTTATTATACCTGACGATGATAGTGAAGAGCCTAAACAGGCATCCCATGAAGATCCCTCCCAGATGAAACTGGAATTATAATGCACGGCAAGAACCTTGTTTATATTATCGGTTTCATGGGCAGCGGCAAGTCGACTGCAGGAAAAAAACTTGCGGCAGCACTCGGATGGGATTTTATAGATCTTGACCGGAAAATCGAGGCTGAAGCTGGAAAAAGTATAACTGAGATTTTTTCACAGGATAGCGAAGAGAGGTTCAGAAGCCTTGAAACCGAAGTTCTGAGAAGCCTTCAGTCGCACGTAAAGACAATTGTTTCAACAGGTGGAGGCACGCCATGTCATGCCGATAATATGAAGTTCATGCTCGATACAGGTGTTACGGTATATATTAAAATGTCGACAAGCCAGCTGGTCAGCAGACTCCTCGGATCGACAGGTGAGAGGCCTGTTTTAAAAAATGTTCCTGACGATAAACTTTACAGCTTTATTGAAGAAAAGCTTGCCGTTCGTGAGAAATTCTATAACAAGGCAAATATAATTATTGAAGGTATTAATCTGGATATTAATAACTTACAATCAATTATCAGATTGGGAGCAGGTATCTGAAACTTCTCCAGCGCTGTTTAACCCCGTTGTACATTTGCATATCTAATTTGGTTATTCGTCAAAAAAGCTATTTGGTGGCATTTCGGATAGGATTTAATTACTATTTTAGAGTGCGCTAATTTTACGCGGGGGAAATTTATGAAAGAGAGACTATTCTCACTCCTTGGAATCGAACCTGGTGAGGAATCAATGATTATCATACTCCTTACCCAGTCTGTTTTTCTTGGCATATTTCTGGGATCCTTTGACATCAGCGCTCACTCTCTTTTCCTTTCTGTTTTTGATGAGAAGATGATGGCCCGTGGATACGTAGTCTCTGGGCTTGCAGGAATAATCCTGACTATTGCCTATACGTACTTCCAGACAAGTATCCTTTTCAGGAACTTCTCAACTGCCAATTTTGGTTTTGTTACAATTTTGACAATTTTTCTCTGGATTGTGCTTCTGATGATACATGCTCATTGGGTTGTATTTTTTGTTTTTATTATGTTTGGTCCGCTGAATATTCTTGCCATGCTCGCCTTTTGGGGAACTGCGAGCCGGTTATTTACATTAAGGCAAGGGAAACGTCTGTTCAGTCTGGTCGACTCGGGACTGGTTGTCGGAGGAATAATCAGCTGCTATGCCATCCCCGTTCTTCTTTCACTGAATTTCAGAGCCCACAATATTCTTCTGATAAGTGCCGCTTCAGCGCTCATTGCAACAATATTGCAGATAATAATCGGATCGAGGTTCCTTATAACACAAACCAAGGCACCAGGCGAAGCTTCAAAACCAGGAGGTACCCAATCGATTTTAGGACTTATAAGGGGAAATTCATATATTAGAATACTCGGTATCTTCATTGCTCTTTCAGTGATGACTGCCTTCTTTGTTCAGTACTCATTCATGGCTGTAACCAGGGAGCAATACCCTGCTGAAGCGGATATGGCTCGCTTCCTGGGTATCTTCACAGGAAGCATGCTGATATTTACATTGCTGGTAAAACTTACAGTATTTGCTTACCTGATAAGAAATTACGGACTACGCACCTGTCTCGCACTCTCGCCTGTCCTGATTGCCGGGTTCACGATCGTTGCAGTAGTGATCGGAACTTTAATGGGATTTACACCCGCCACGAGCGGTTTCCTGCTCTTTTTCATGATCCTTGCCCTGAGCCGGCTCTTTTCCAAATCGCTCAAGGATTCGATAGAGTCGCCTTCATTTAAAGTAATTTACCTGACATTTGACGAAAAAACCAGGTACACTGTTCAATCCGGCATGGATGGAACCGTAAACGAAATCGCAGCACTTACATCAGGTTTGCTCCTTTCAGGACTTGGAATACTGGGTTTTATAAGGCTGATACATTTTTCTATTGTACTCATAGCCATTACCGGATTATGGATATTCGTCGCATTTAGGGTTTATTCCGAATACAGGAAGTCGATCAGAAAAGCACTCGAAAGCGGGAGCCGCGATAATGCCGGATCACAGGTTCACATTGGAAAATCCGGAAACGAAAGTCGCTTCATGTCGGAATTGACATTCAAGGAAAATTATTTCGATCTTGTATCAGGTGATTACAAGTCTCTTGATAAATACCCCGGCACCTGGTTTTTAACCATGATTCTTGACGTAGCAGATTTCCGCAAGGATATTAGCCTTCTTCCCCATATAAAGAAAATTACTTCTGACCAGGGAAAGGGAAAAGAGATCAGGGAACGGGCGGCTTCCATCGCTGAAAGTCTTGAGCACTTTTATTCTTCTGTAACGGAGAAGGACGACAGAACTTCTTTTTCCAAAAAACTTCTTGCCGATTCAAGACAGCCTCAGACCACACAGATATTAAGGCTTTTAAGGGATAACTCTGATGAATCGAAGGCAATCGGAATAATGCTGATCGGGAAATTCAAAATTAAGGAAATGATCCAGGAAGTATGCGAATGCCTCAATTATCCAAAACTCAGAATGCAGGCTAAGAATGTACTCAGGCACTTTGGCAATGATGCAACCGATCAGTTGCAAAGATATTATCTGGTCTCTTCAGGAAATAG
>PMIG01000148.1:0-3960 GCA_003157055.1 Bacteroidales bacterium
TGTTTTTTTTGATCTGCAAAATATTTTCAGGAAAAAACCCTCGTAACGGGATCAGGTACCGGAAACTCCTGATTATTATTGCACTTGTCAGAATACGTATCTTGTTGAAAGGGCACCATTGATGTAGCCCTATCCTGTTGAACCGATTACATTCAGGGAAGGCAGCAGGTCGAGAGAAAGATTGATTTATAATCCCGGCCATAACCTGTAATTATAACAACTGCTGTAAAAAGTAAAATCAAGACAGCTCTTTTAATATTATTTATTCTTATTTGTTTGCAGCAATTCCTCTGACAACTCAAGTAAATTCATTCCGTCAAAATCCCCTGAACTCATAAAAAGGTAAACAGGATTCCTGAATTTTTGTTTCCGTATATACGAAAACATCTCTGATGAATTGTCAAATACCATTATGTCATTTTTGCCGAAGGCTTTCCGGACTTCCTCAACGGAGAGTGACGGGAGCTTCTTGATCTGAACGGCATGAGGATTAAAATAAACGAATGGGAAAGATGCATTTTCAAGCGTTCCGAGATACTGGGGAAGAAAATTGATATTCAGGCTTGAAAAGGTATGAAGCTCAAGGCAGGCAACAATATCCCTTCCCGGGTATCTCGAGGCAATCGCCTCAACCGTCGCCTTTACCTTTGACGGCGAGTGTGCGAAATCGAGATAAGCATCGCCATTCTCATTTCCGTAAAGCTTCTGAAGTCTTTTTGAGGTGCCTTCAAAGCTCTGAATTGCCCTGTAAAAATCGTCTTCGGATATGCCTGCAGTGAGGCATGCCTCTTTGGCCGCGGAGAGATTCTGCATGTTGTGCTCACCAAAAATTTTCATAGGTACGACCCGGTTATGGGTAGCAGCATAGAATCCGGTTTTATTCTGAAAATACCCATGGACTTTATATGGTTTTTTAGTTATATTGTTTTTAGCTTCAAGTGCAATTTTTTTTACTTCAGGATCATCTTCAAAATAGATCAGAGTTCCTCCATCGGATATCTTTTCGATGAAGATTCTGAACTGGTCGACATAGTTCTCAAAAGTCGGAAAAACATTCATGTGGTCCCATGCTATTCCATTTAAGATCGCTATGTCAGGCATGTAGAGATGAAATTTCGGCCTGGGATCAAGAGGTGAAGTGAGGTATTCGTCTCCCTCAAGAACTGCAAATTCCGAAGTGTCGGAGAGTCCGACCATTGTGTCGAATCCATCGATGATTGAACCCACCATGTAATCGAAGCTTATGGCCAGGAATCTGAACACATGCATTATCATTGCCGTGGTTGTCGTTTTTCCGTGGCTGCCGGCGACCACGATCCTTTTTTTGTTTTTGGTCTGTTCGAAAAGATATTCCGGGAACGACATTATCTTCAGTCCCAGCTCATGTGCACGGATGAGTTCAGGATTATCACCCCGTGCATGCATGCCGAGAATGACAGTGTCGGTATCATCTGTTATTTTCTTAGGGTCCCAGCCCTGTTTTTCAGGCAGAAGGCCATTTTCTGCCAGTCTTGATTTCGAAGGTTCAAATATCTCGTCATCTGAGCCTGTAACGCGATAACCTTTATTATGAAGGGCAATAGCCAGATTATGCATCACTGCCCCGCCAATTGCAATGAAATGTACTTTCATCTACATATCATGGATTTGGATGCATTTTTTCAATTCGAGGTATTTAACTGCTGCAAAGTAATACAAAAATACAGGAAATGGGAATGACGGGTTAAACTCTTATCTTTATGCCAGGCAATAGATCCGGATAATTTATGAGCAGACGATCACAAAAGATCGCTTATAAGAGCGGACACCAGGTAACGCTTCTCCGCAGCGGTGAAGAGTTTTTTTCAGCCGTTGAAAGCATTATTGACGGAGCGAAGAATTATATTCACTTCCAGTCATATATCCTTGATGAAGATGAAACGGGGAACAGGATGGTCAGTGCTCTGGTCAGGGCTGCAGGGCGTGGTGTGAGAACATACCTTCTTCTCGATGCCTACGGCACCAAGTATCTCTCCGATGAACTGGTAAAAAAGATTGAAGATTCCGGGATTCTGTTTCGTTTTTTTTCACCTACTTTCATAACAAAAGGATACCAGCTAAGCCTCAGGCTCCATTCAAAGGTAGTCCTGGCCGATGGTGATGTTGCAATAATTGGCGGGATGAATTTTGCAAACCGCTATCATGGGGATGGAATTAAGAAGGAATGGCTCGATTTTGCAGTGCAGATCAGGGGCCCCGAATGTGCCCTCCTTCTTGATATTATGAGAAAACACTGGAACAAAAAATTCATATCGAAGCAGGAGCGGTCAAACGAATATGTTCGTGACCCACAGTCTTATCCTGATAATGTCGCGGTGAAGATACTCCAGAACAACTGGTACAGGAATAAAATCGAAATACTGCAGGGATACCGGACAATTTTCAGGAAGTCTCAGAAAAGCATGATCCTTTTTTCAGGTTATTTCCTCCCGGGAAGAAACGAAAGGAGGCTCCTGAGGCTTGCAAGCATGAGGGGAGTCGATATAAAAATTGTTTTGGCAGCAGAATCCGATGCCCCGGTGTTTAAAAAAGCAACCCAGTTCCTTTATGATTTTATCCTCAGGAATAACATAAAAATATATGAGTACCTGCCTTCGAATCTTCACGCCAAGGTGGCGACGGTAGATGGCGTATGGTGCACGGTCGGCAGCTATAACCTGAACCACCTGAGCGACTATGGGAGCATTGAGATTAATGCTGCTATTCACGATGCAGCATTCACACAGTATTTTGAAGAGAAGCTTCTCGATATTATTAAAAATGACTGTCGTGAGATAACGCCTGAGATACATAAAAAGCGGAGAACCTGGTTCTATCGCCTCACGGGCTGGAACTCGTACCAGATGATAAGAATAATGATGAGAATAATGTTCCGGCTCACGACAAAGAATAAGAAGCCATAAAAGATTATCAATAATACGACTCCAATGAAAATCAGGTTATTCAATATTGCCAACTTCAAAGTCGACGGGGGTGCTATGTTCGGTGTAATACCAAAGGCGCTTTGGTCGAGGGTTTATCCATCCGACGAAAACAACCTGATCGTCCTTACCCTGAGATCGCTGATTGTCGAAACCGGCGGGCATGTCATTCTTGTTGATACAGGCTGGGGCAACAAGCAGGATGAGAAATTCTTCCGTCATATACACCTTCATGGAGGAGAAGGGCTCGTTGAAGGAGTGGCTGCAGCGGGGTATAAGCCAGAGGATATCACTGACGTTTTCCTGACTCATCTTCATGCCGATCACTGTGGGGGCTGCGCAAGGAAAACTCCGGGCGGAAGCGGTTTCGAAATGGTATTTTCAAAGGCTGCATATCACGTTAGCAGGGCTCAATGGGATTGGGCTTCCAAAAACAACATCCGCGAGGAAGATTCTTTTCTCGAGGAAAACATACTCCCTCTTCTGCATAGCGACCGGCTGAGCCTCGTCGAGGAAGAAGGCGAATTGTTCAGGGATTTCAATGTGCGGATGTGCTATGGACATACACCCGGACTGATGATCCCGGTAATCAATTATAACGGCAAGACTCTGGTATACACAGGCGACCTTATTCCAACGCTGGCTCACATTCCGTTAATCTGGAACATGAGCTACGATATTGAATCACTTAAGACTATTGAAGAGAAGAAACAGATACTGGAGGAGTCCCTAACTAATAATTATATACTGGTATTTCAGCATGATGGCAGCACGGAGTGCTGCACAGTCGAAATGACGACAAAAGGGATACGGGCAAAAAAGAAGTTCCAATTCAGGGATATTCAAGTCATTTAACTTCTAAGTTCCCCTCCTTGGAGGGGCCAGGGGTGGGTTTATGCTTTTTCTCATTGTTTCTTAAATCATTTCTGTATAAATTTATAAAAACCTGAACAGCAGGATTATAATAACAGTAATTCAATCATTGTTAATTAATTAACAG
>PMIG01000148.1:3966-20140 GCA_003157055.1 Bacteroidales bacterium
CTCGCAAAGACGGCAGTCTCAGAAATCTCTTTCTTTCTGAGGACCGCCCACCTCGAAAAGCTGGCCGCTATTCTCGCTGACCCTGAAGCTACCGATAATGACCGTTTTGTGGCTTATATAATGATCCGTAACTCCGTTGTCTCGGCTAAAGGCGATCTTCCCTGGTGTCAGGATACCGGCACTGCTATCGTTATCGGGAAGAAAGGCGAAGAAGTCTGGACCGGCGTGAATGATGCACTCTATCTCTCAAAAGGTATTTATGAAACCTTCAAGGAAAAAAACCTCAGGTACTCTCAGGTCGTTCCTCTTACAATGTTCAACGAAAAGAATTCAGGGACCAACCTTCCTGCACAGATTGATATTTATTCTGCTGAAGGCAATTCATTTGAGTTTCTTTTCATCACCAAGGGCGGAGGATCGGCAAACAAGACATTCCTTTACCAGCAGACAAAATCAATGCTCAATGAGGAATCTCTGACAAAGTTTGTAAAGGAGAAGATAAAAGATCTTGGCACATCTGCCTGTCCTCCTTACCACCTTGCTCTTGTGATAGGCGGAACTTCAGCTGAGGCAACACTCAAAACAGTCAAGGAGGCATCGGCAGGGTACCTTGATAATCTTCCGACGACAGGGAATGAGGGCGGAAGAGCTTTCCGCGATATTGAATGGGAGAAAAGGATTGAAAATATTTGCCACGAGTACGGAGTGGGTGCTCAATTCGGAGGAAAATATTTTGTTCATGATGTCAGGNNGAATGCCGCGCCATGCTGCATCATGCCCCGTTGGACTTGGAGTAAGCTGCAGCGCCGACAGGAACCTTAAAGCAAGGATCACTTCCGAAGGAATCTTTATTGAAGAGCTTGAAAGAAATCCGGCCCGCTTCCTTCCTGCCAAAGCTCCGGAACTGGATAAGCCTGTTGAAGTCGATCTTGACCGGCCCATGAATGAGGTGCTTGCACAGTTGACAAAATATCCTGTAAAGACAAGACTGAATCTGAAAGGTACGCTGATAGTGGCACGCGATATTGCTCACGCTCAGATAAAAAAGCTTATAGATGAAGGGAAGCCGATGCCTGATTACTTCAAGGATCACCCTATATATTACGCAGGTCCTGCCAAGACACCGGAAGGGATGCCTTCGGGAAGCTTTGGTCCGACAACGGCCGGCCGGATGGATTCTTATGTCGAGCTTTTCCAGAGCCTGGGCGGTTCACTGATCATGGTTGCCAAGGGAAACAGGAGCAGTGCGGTCATAGATGCATGCAAGAAATATGGCGGATTTTACCTGGGGTCGATCGGAGGTCCGGCAGCAATACTTGCAGAAGAAAATATCAAATCGGTTGAGATGGTTGATTTCGAGGACCTCGGCATGGAAGCAATCAGGAAGATCCGCGTTGAGAACATGGCGGCATTCATCATCACCGACGACAAGGGGAATGACTTCTTTGACGAATTCAATAAATATTAAATATCTCGTGCCTATCCAGATCCTTCCAGTATTTAATTGTGTTCTTCCTTACGAGCTCCCAGTAAATGTTGCTATCGAGGCCATATACGAAATTTATCTCTTTGAGCTCGGATGATATTTTCGAGGCTATTTCAGGCTTCAGCGTCAGACGTATCCTGCGGTTGAGGTAAGTAAAAACGGCTGAAGCCGACAGAACTGTATCATTTCTGACAGTAAGAAGGCCATGACCGGGTGTGGCGCCGGTACTGACCTGCAGCCCATCGTTCATGCAGCTAAGCGGAGGCTCTGATCCTGCAAAGGAAGTTACAGTGAATTCATCAACTCCGGTATCGAAATATTCCCTGGCCCTGATGCCCATTTTCACCCCTATGATAGCAAAAACACCGAGATGCCTGTGAAGCTCATTTGCCAATACTCCTGATGTCCATTCGTCAATGCCGTATTTGTTTACAATTTCCGTGACAAATGGTTTTATGTCATCGAAATAGAAAGAGGGATCGAGTGGAAGATCCTTTATAACCTGGTTCCTGGGTACCGTTTCACCTTTAAGCATTTTAAGCAGATCATCGCTCAGCAGTTTTTTTTCCAGAGAAGAATATTCAATGGTTTTTCCTGTCGGATCGGCTTTAAAAATTGAGGGGAACTGGAGGAATAACGGGACCATTTCGTCAGTGGCGCTATATAAAAACGAATGTCCCTGTGCATTATCAGAACTGAAATATGCTGTCAGCTTTTCAGCATACTGTGTCTTAACCTCTGAAATATCCTTTATCAGGTTCTCATCAAAAAAGATAGTATCGGTGAAACTCCTTACCAGGGAAACAGGGATATCTTCTTTTAAGATCTTTTTTGCCGACGAAGGATCAATGTTATAATTGAATCCCCCGGAGACATTTGGTCCATCAACGGACCATAGAATTTCCTTAACCTGCTGTTTGAATATCGGAGAATCCTTCAGGGCATCGTATGCCGTGCTCATTCCTCCGATACAAATGAAACTGATTTTGGTTTTCTCAACCGAAAGTATCTCTTTTATCAGCGAAGTGCAATCAGGCGCCGATGCAGGATCGAGATTCCCTTCCTCACCCCATTTTTCATTCAGGGCATCCTTGTATTCCGGAGATTTAAAAGCAGCACTCCTGTTTATTCCGACAGGAATTCCTTCGTGATGACAGGCATTAAGCAGGCTTTTCACTTTCAGGTATACTTCATTACTGCTGAGGACGCCCGGGGAAACAGTTATGGCAAGGACTCTGATGTCAGGAGATGCCAGCATAAGGGCAATTGCCCTCATATCGTCAATTCCGCCGTCGGTGTCGATGATTACATAATGCGACGGCTTCCATGGATGCGAACTCAGAAGAATGGTGATTGATAAGCCGGCAAGGAGAGACAAAATCCTTTTCATCATTTATAATTTTTGGCAAAAACTCTATTTGTAAAAATTATTAACCTTAAAAACTACCGGCTATTGTGTCAGCTGATTTTTTTTTATCTTCAACCGGTCATTGCAAAGCTATGAAAAGAAAAATATTAATTTTTTATTCAATCCTGATGCTGGCAGGATTATTCAGTGCCGGATGCAAAAGAAGCGAAAGACTCCTGGCAGGAGGGTTTACGGAAGGCAATGAAAAGGGATTAATGCTCTATGTGCTTAACACCCAAAATGGAAAGCTCAGGCTGATCTCGGAAACTGATGCAGGAGCAAATCCTTCATTTTTCTGTTTTTCAAAGAGCAGAAATTTAATATATGCAACTAATGAGGTTCCGGATTATTCCGGATTGGCAGCAGGCGGACTTACAACTCTGAAATACGACCCGGAGAGCGGTAAGATCGGGAAAATATACAGCCTGCCGGTGCCATTCGGCGGGCCATGCCATATTTCATTGTCAGCCGATGGCGGATTCCTTTTAATTGCAAGCTATTCCAGCAGCTCGGTTGCGGTTGTGAAACTTGGAAGCGATGGCATTCCTGAAGAAGTGAGCGATACAATAGTCTATAGTGCTATAGCACCTTTAGTTTCACATCCGCACATGATTGCTCAGGATCCGTTTGCCAGGCATGTTTACCTTACTGACCTGGGCCTTGACAGGATTATGATCTATGATCTTGACAGGCAGAACGGTAAGCTTGTGCCTGTACCGAATGGTGAAATTAAGGTCCGGCAGGGTTCCGGTCCGCGTCATTTTGCATTTAACCCTGCCGGAACAAAGATGTACCTGATAAATGAACTTGGGTCGACTGTAATGGTGTTTGATGTGGACAAAGCAGGTATTCTTAAACTTGTTCAGACATTACCCGCAACGAATGAAGGATATAAAGGAAATAATGCATGTGCTGAAATAATTATCGGCAAAGATGGAAAATTCCTCTATGGTTCGAACCGCGGTGAGAATTCAATAGTCGTTTTCAGAATTGGCCCTGACGGATCGCTTACCCTTGCAGGCCGTTCAGCCTGTGGAGGAAACTGGCCAAGAAATTTTGTTATCGATCCTTCAGAAGAATTTCTGCTTTCGGGTAACCAGAAGTCAGGAGACATTTCAGTATTCCGGATAAATTTAAAAACCGGAATGCCTGAAGGCCCGGTATTTAAAACGGTCATGAAGGGGCCGGCTTGCCTTGAGTTTTTTAAATGAGATAATTCAGTATGAATCGCGATAAGCTTATATCAGGATTAAAGGATCACAACGAAAAAGAATGGGATATCGTCATTATCGGAGGCGGAGCGACGGGACTCGGCATTGCAGTGGATGCGGTCACCAGAGGATACGATACGCTTCTGGTTGAGCAGGCCGACTTTGCCAAGGCGACATCCTCACGGAGCACCAAGCTGGTTCATGGCGGTGTCCGCTATCTTGCCCAGGGCGATGTTCTTCTCGTAACAGAAGCTCTGCACGAGCGGGGATGGATGCTTAAGAATGCTCCGCACCTGACAGCCAACCAGGAATTTGTGATACCGGTTTATACATTATGGGATGTAATTCTCTATAGCGTGGGGCTCAAATTCTATGACCTCCTGTCGGGAAGACTTTCACTGGGAAGATCACATTTCATCGGAAAAGCAAAAACGATGGCACGTCTGCCACTTCTGAAAAGCGAAGGATTGAGGGGAGGCATCGTTTACCATGACGGCCAGTTCGATGACTCTAGAATGGCAGTCACTATGGCACAGTCATGTACTGCAAACGGAGCAATCATTCTCAATTATTTCAAGGTGCTGAGTCTCCTGAAGGATGAAAAAGGAAAGATAACCGGTGTGAAGGCCAGGGATATGGAGTCCGGTTCGGAATACGACATCGCAGCAAACCTGGTGATTAATGCAACAGGAGTCTTTGCAGATGAGATTCACAGGATGGACGATCCGGCATCGAAGCCGACAATAAGGCCAAGCCAGGGTGTTCATATCGTACTCGACAGCTCATTTCTTCAGAGCGAATCTGCGATAATGATCCCGAAAACAGACGACGGCAGAGTCCTGTTTGCGATTCCATGGTACGGGAAAGTTGTTGCCGGCACCACCGACACGCCTCTTGATACGATTACCCTGGAACCTAAAGCTCTCGAAACGGAGATCGATTTTATACTTGGAACTGCAGGCAAATACCTCACCAGGCAGCCATCGCGGGCAGATGTTCAGTGCATATATGCCGGTCTCAGGCCACTGGCGGCAGATCCTGATAATCCACAGTCGACAAAAGAAGTTTCAAGGAGACATAAGATTACGCTTTCTCCATCAGGACTGCTTTCAATAGTCGGAGGTAAATGGACCTCATACAGGAGAATGGCTGAGGAGACGATCGACAGGGGAATAAAGGCAGGGATGCTTCCTCTCGCAAAATGCAGGACAAAAAACTTCCCATTCTATCATAATGCAACACTGCTAAATGATGACCGCCTGAAAATTTACGGCGACAGGGCGTGGGAGATAGAGAAAATAATTGCAGATGATCCTTCCTCAGGGAGGCAGCTTCATCCCGGACTTCCATATACAAAAGCCGAGATAATCTGGATCTGCAGGAATGAGATGCCAGTTAAGCTCGAAGATATGCTTGCGAGGAGAACGCGGTCGCTGCTTCTCGATGTACGGGCAAGCCTTGAAATTGCTCACAGAGTCGCTGAAATAATGGCGGCAGAACTGGGACGTGATGAAAAATGGATTGAAGATCAGGAAGCTGAATACAAACAGATGACAATGAATTATCTTTGATAAGTTACAAAACAAAAACAGGCAAAGTGAAAAAATTCATTCTGGCGCTTGACCAGGGTACCACGAGTTCGAGGGCAATAATATTCGATCATAACGGCCTGTCGGTAGCGTCGGCGCAGAAGGAGTTCAGGCAGATATTTCCACAACCCGGGTGGGTGGAGCATGATCCGGGAGAGATATGGTCGACCCAGACAGGAGTGGCTCTCGAGGCAATAACAAAAGCAGGGATTGAAAGCACAAACATATCTGCCATCGGTATAACCAACCAGCGTGAGACAGCAGTTGTGTGGAACAGGAAAACAGGGCAGCCTGTTCATAACGCTATAGTTTGGCAGGACAGAAGGACAGCAGCTTTCTGCGACCAGCTTAAGAAAAGGGGTAAGGCTAAAAGAATACTTGAGAAGACGGGACTTATAATAGACGCTTATTTCTCCGCTACCAAAGTAAATTGGATACTTGACAATGTCAAGGGTACCCGCCAGCTGGCAAATAAGGGAGAGCTTGCATTCGGTACCATCGATTCGTGGCTGATATGGAACCTTACAAAAGGAAAACTTCATATAACCGACGTGTCGAATGCATCGCGGACGATGCTTTTCAATATTCATACTCTGAAGTGGGATAATGAATTATTGAAGATATTCGACATCCCGGCAAGCCTGCTTCCGGAAGTAAAATCGTCGAGCGAAGTCTACGGCAAAACGGTAGGGCTTTTTTCATCATCCGTACCTATTGCCGGTATTGCCGGCGACCAGCAGGCAGCACTTTTCGGACAGATGTGCGTAGATCCCGGAATGGTCAAGAACACCTATGGAACGGGCTGCTTCATGATGATGAATACCGGGACCAAACCAATCGCATCAAAGAGCAGGCTCCTGACAACTGTCGCCTGGAAGATCGGCAATAAGACAACCTATGCCCTTGAGGGGAGCATCTTCATTGGCGGGGCTGTAGTTCAGTGGCTGCGCGATAGTTTAGGCATTATAAAGAAATCGGCCGATGTGGAGAAGCTTGCTGCAAAAGTCAAAGACAGCGAGGGTGTCTATTTTGTTCCGGCATTTGCGGGGCTTGGAGCCCCTTACTGGAACCAGCATGCCCTGGGAACAATTACCGGTCTTACCCGCGGTTCGACATCGGCGCACATTGCACGTGCTGCACTCGACAGCATCGCTTATCAGACCCTTGAGGTGCTGCTCGCGATGAAAAAAGATTCAGGCATTGATATAAAAGAGCTGAGGGTCGACGGAGGAGCAACAGTCAATAACAACCTTATGCAGTTCCAGTCGGATCTTCTTCAGACAAAGGTGGTGCGTCCGAAAATAACAGAAACAACTGCTTTGGGAGCAGCATATCTTGCAGGGCTGGCTGCCGGTTACTGGACTGATATAAAAGTGATCAGAAAGCAATGGCAGGTAGATAAGATTTTCTCTCCAGCTATTGCAGAAAAAGAAACACGAGCTCTGATAAAGGGCTGGCACCGGGCTGTTGGGGCTGCAGAAGCGTGGGCGGAAGAAAGTAAAAAGTAAAAAGTAATACAATGGATAGTAAAATCATTCTGGTACTGGGCCTTACCTTCCTGATAAACCTGATAACAACATTATCGTATTCGGTGAGGATCGTAGGAATAAGGACCGGCAGGATAGCAGTCTCCTTTGCATTGTTCAACATTCTTGTACTGATTTCAAGGACGGCAAACGGATTCCAGGCTCCCCTGCTGGCAAACACCATAGAGACGAACATCAATTCGGGCGCCGGTCCTGACCTGCTGAATTTCAGGCTGATAATTTTATCAAGTACAGTTGCCACCATTATTGGAGGGCTGCTGATTCCCACTTTTCAGAGAATATTATCGATTGCTGTTGAAAGGTTCAGCGTTTACAAGTCGGTACCAAAGGTTCTCTTTCACGGATTCACCAAAACCGGGGTCACATCGATAAAGGATAGCATTGTCATCCCAAGTCCCAGGAACCTTACATCGCTCAATTTCAAATCGGATTTTCCGATAAAGGTCTTTATAATGAACGTTGTGGCTGTAGCTATTGTCACCATTGGAGTGTTGTCAGCCCTGTATGCAGGCTATTTTACCCCTGAGTACAGGAGCACAGCGAGTAACTTGTCGGCCATTATAAATGGGGTGGCTACAATACTGATGTTTGTCTTTATCGACCCTTTCCTGTCGGTGATGACTGACGAAGTGGTCCTGGGAAAAGCGAGGGAAAGTCTCTTCAGGAAATACATAGTTTACATGGTAATTGCAAGAGTGGTTGGCACACTAATTGCACAGGTCATGTTCGTACCTGCAGCGAAGCTTATATCGACAGTGGCGGCGATGATATAAGATAATCAGAAGTTTTAGTATCGGTTGGAGAGATAAGCATACTGAAAGCAAAGATTGAAAAAGAAAATATTGAATGAATAGAATGAACTATTTGGCCGATAATTACGTTACTTTGCAGTATAACTTTCAGTGAATAAGAGAAAAATAAATATTATCATTCTTGCTTTGTTTCACCTGATGGTGTTTACTTTTCCATTTGCATTAAAGGATATACACCATCATGAAACTAATTATTTACATATTTATCAGACTGATGATGGCAAACTGCTATCGAAAGCAGAAAAGCCTTGTCCCATTTGTCAGTTTGAGTTTTTCACTTTTATTGCAGGTGATTCCCAGGCATATTGGGTTTGCCAGCCAATTGGACTGGTAAATAATTGTACGTCTGTTCAACAGGCACATACAATTCCTTTTTCTTTTTATCTGCTAAGAGCTCCTCCTTTGGCTTAATACACTTTTCAATTCAGTCTTCCATCCTGCTTTTCTTTTCTCTTTAAGAATTGGAAAGTCTGTGTATTATTTCATTAATGCATCTGAAATTTAAATAATGAAAAATGCCTTGCGTTTCTTCTCAATTTTTTATCAAATCTAAATACTGAATAATGTATTATTATATAAAGACAACTATAGTAGCTTCAGTCTTACTATCAGTTTCGGTTATGGCATTCTCTCAAAATGACAGCATTGCCAAGGCCGATTCCGGTTTATTAAAACAGGTTGAACAACAATTAACCAGTAAGGAGCCCGTTTCCATACCCATACAGGTCAGAACATCTCCTTCCACGCTACCCGATATCAGTGTGATAGGCGACTTTCGGGCTTCATACAGGAATAATGTCAAGAGAAATTTTGATGCCGGGATCAATGAAGCGGAGCTTTCTCTTCAATCAGTTGTGGATCCCTATGCCAGAGCCGATTTCTTTTTTACTATGGCAAGGGACCCCGTGACAGGCAAGTTCAGCGAAGATCTTGAGGAAGGATATATTACCACGCTTTCATTGCCTTTCCATTTGCAATTAAAAGCAGGGAAGTTTAAAAGCGCAATGGGAAGGATTAACCCTGTACATCCTCATGCTTTGCCATTTATAAGTTTACCGACCGCTTATGAAAATTATTTTGGCGAAGGAATAAATGATGAAGGCGTTTCGCTAAGCTGGCTTGTCCCGAATTCTCTATTTTATCAGGAATTGGTGGTACAAGTTACCGATGGGCCTATTGATAATCCGAGTTTCTCGAGAAGTGTGGGAAATACATATCTTGAGCTGGCACATTTAAAAAATTTCTTTGATCTGTCAGCGAATGCCACTCTTGAGCTGGGGTTCTCAGGCGTTACAGGAGCCAACTCATATGATTTCAGGACTAATATTGCTGCCATGGATCTTACTTACAAATGGAAACCGGTACAATACAACACCTATAAATCCTTTACCTGGCAGACTGAAGCTTATTTCAGCAACGCTGACACCTCAAAATATCAGGCTGTAAATTCTTTTGGAATGTACTCATTTATCAATTTTCAATTTTCCAGGCGCCTGTTTTTTACCGGCATGTACAGTTATTCGAATAAGCCATATTCTGCAAGTACTAAAGAGAATTCTTACTCGGCAACAATTGGATGGTATGCCACTGAATTTCAGAAAATAGAGATTGAAGGGAAAACAACCTCAAGCAATATGGAGAAAGAACAGAACCAGGTCTTGCTTCGCTGGATTTTTGTCATCGGAACACATGGAGCGCATCAATATTGATTATAAAATATTTATAAAAATGAAACTAAAGACATTATTCATCATTCTCGCGTGTATCGGAACTTCTGCTGTTTATGCTGCAAAAATAAATGTAGTTACCACAACTTCCGATTTAAAGAGTATCACTGAATTTATTGGCAGAGATAAGGTAGATGTTTCTTCAATTGCCACAGGTTATCAGAATCCGCATTTTGTCGATCCCAAACCAAGCTATATTATCAAGCTTTCAAAAGCAGATATGTTTGTGACTGTAGGATTGGATCTGGAGACAGGCTGGTCGCCGCAACTCCTTTCAAGCTCGCGTAATCTTAAAATTCAAAAGGGAAGCAATGGTTATGTCGATGCCTCAGCCGGTGTAACTTTGCTGCAGGTGCCTTCGACCATCAATCGCGGTGAGGGTGATATTCACATTTTTGGGAACCCGCATTACTGGCTGGATCCGATTAACGGGAAGCAAGTTGCAAAGAATATTTGTGACGGCCTTGAAAAAATATCTCCTGAAAACAGAGCCTTCTTTGAAGCGAATCTTAAAACCTTCGACGATAAAATCGATCTGAAGATGAAAGAATGGACAATGAAAATGGTTCCCTATAAAGGTATAAAAATTGTCGCTTATCACAATGAATGGTGCTATTTTGAACAACGATTTGGATTAGAAATTGTCGATTTTCTGGAGCCCAAGCCAGGCATTCCTCCTACTCCTACGCAACTTGTGAAAATTATTTCTGAAGTAAAAAGCAATGCTATTAAAGTAATTATCTCATCGCCATATTTTACGACTTCTTCATCGGAAGTGGTTTCTAAACAAACCGGAGCTAAGACAATCGTTCTTGGCACCTCAGTCGGAGCATTCGACAGTATCAGGGATTATTTTGATTTGTTTGATTACGATATTGATAAGCTGATACAAGGACTTAAATAATTGAGCATCAATATTCAATTAGTTTGCCAGAATACCTTATAATGAATTTAACAAATAAAATTTAAGAAAATGTTTGAAATGCTGAGTTTGAATTTTATGGTGCACGCCTTAATAATTTCATTAATAACAGGTTTGTTTTTATCCTATCTTGGGATTCATGTCGTAGGCAGAGGAATCGTCTTTGTTGATCTGGCGATTGGGCAGATATCATCTTTTGGTGGAGCCTTCGCGGCTTTTGTAGGGGTTGGATTGACGACTATTCCCCTTGTGTTCACGCTCATAGGAGCATTATTGATTTCAATGATCGATATCCGCGATAAGCGTTTAAAACTGGAAGCTATTATCGGAATAATCTATGCTTTCGCCTCAGCCGCCACAGTGATGCTTATTTCAAAGACACCTCATGGCGATTCGGATGTTCAGGAAGTACTGTTTGGGAATATCCTTTCTGTAAATATGAATCAGATTACAGTTATAGGTATTGTCTTTGGCGCATTACTGATTATGCATATCCTATTCCGGAAAAAGTTCTTTGCACTTACCGCCAGCTACGAAACAGATAAAATTACACCAAAGGGGTTCAACATCTGGAATTTTCTGTTTTATATATCTATAGGTTTATCAATTGTTTTTGCTGTAAAGGTAAGTGGCGTGATTCCTGTTTTTTCATATTTGATTATTCCATCTGTCTGCGCTATAATGCTTGCCCGTTCCAATAAGACGGTAGTCGTAATTGCAATGTTTGTGAGCTTTTTAGGAAGCTTTCTCGGTCTTTTTGTTTCGTTCCATTTTGATTTTCCGGCCGGGTCGTCAATTGTTGCAGTACTGGGAACTATTTTTGTTCTGGTCTCAACGATTCCGTTAACAAAACATATTCTATCGAAAAGAGATAAAATAATTTTATAATATGGATTTCTGACAGATATTGCACCGCTCATCACAATCTCGACATCGAACCCGCTAACTACTCTGATCATTGCCGATGGTCTGAAAGATGTTTTCTTATTCCAGTTCGCTCCAGGCAGGGCTCCATTCGAAACTGTAAGTATTCCCCAGTTATCCGACATCCTCAGATTCGGATAAATGGTAAGAATAATTTGCATTAAGTCGAAAATGAAGAGAGTGGACAAGAGGGTGGGACAAGGAATGTATTTATAATATCTTTACACATAACTGAAAAATCTTTATAACTTCTTTATAGAAGTGTTTCTAATTTCGCGCGATTTATTAATTGAGCAGGAAGCTATAAGAAAACCTTCAGTAGTGCAATCAATAAATTGTTAAAGCACAGAGGATACATGGAGATTCCAACAGAAAGGTTTTCGTTCAACGAAAGATTGAAAAATGCTTTTATCGGGAAAGCCAAAGCCATTCAGGACAAAGGTTTATTTCATAAACTGACATTAGTGGCCTTTTTCGCCTGGATCGGACTTGGAGCAGACGGAATATCTTCATCATGCTACGGTCCTGAAGAGGCATTCAGAAATTTGCAGGGCCATCCCAGCCTGGCTATTTTTGTAGCCCTCGGCACCGTATTTACAATTATAATTATTAGCTCAAGCTATAACCAGATAGTACGGTTGTTTCCTCATGGCGGGGGTGGATACCTGGTAGGCAGCAAACTGCTATCACCTACAACAGGAATGGTTTCAGGCTCGGCACTCATAATCGACTATGTGCTGACAATCACGCTATCTGTTTCGAGCGGTGCAGATGCCATGTTTAGTTTTTTTCCTGTGGAATGGCAGCCATACAAGCTTCCTTTCGCCCTGACGGGAGTATGTTTTCTTATTTTACTGAATTTAAGAGGAGTTAAAGAAACAGTACTTTCGCTTACTCCTATATTTGTCGTTTTTATCATCACACATGTTGTTGCTATTTTATATGGCATCTTCATTCATTCCTCCAATATTGCAGTTGTTGCAAGTCAGACAACTCATGAGATTAATTCGACAGTCTCGCAATTTGGTTTTTTCGCCACTTTCTTCATAATTCTCCGGGCATATAGCATGGGGGCAGGTACCTATACGGGAATCGAGGCAGTCAGCAACGGCATGCCAATCCTGCGTGAGCCAAAAGTCGGTACGGCACGCAAAACCATGATGTTAATGGTGATCTCGCTTTCGTTCATGGTGCTGGGGTTAATGATTTGCTATATGCTTTTCAACGTCCGGCTTGACACACATAAAACCCTGAATGCAGTACTACTGGATAATATGACGGCAGGCTGGGGACATTTCTGGTCGAGAGGCTTTGTTCTGATCACCCTGGTATCGGAAGCTGCATTGCTTTTTGTTGCAGCACAAACAGGTTTTATAGACGGCCCGCGAATTATGGCAAATATGGCAATAGATCATTGGTTCCCTAAAAGATTTGCTTCCCTCAGCGATCGGCTGGTGACAATGAATGGAGTCCTTTTGATGGGGATAGGATCCATTATTCTGATGGTCATATCTAAAGGATCAGTTGCGTTACTGGTCGTCTTATACAGTATTAACGTGTTTATTACGTTTACCATTTCGCAGGCAGGGATGGTGAGGCATTGGTGGCTGGTCAGAGGAAAACAGGTTCCATGGAAAAGAAAACTGACAATAAATGGCATCGGTCTGATACTTACTTCCTTCATCCTCGTTTCAGTTATCGTTATAAAGTTCAGACAAGGAGGCTGGGTCACCTTAGTCATTACGGGCTTACTGATCTATTTAGCCCTTATTATAAAACGCCATTATTTCAGGACAGCACTGAAGCTTCAGAAAGTCAGATTAAATGCATATAATGAAATTAAAAAGTTAATCGGACAGCGCCCCTGTGAAGACAGGACACTAAAAAAGGTCAGTTTTAACAAGGAAGGCAAAACTGCAATTATATTGGTAAGTGGTTTCGGCGGAACAGGTTTATACACTTTTTTACGAATTCTCGAAAACTTTAAAGGTGTTTATAACAACATAGTTTTTATAAGGGTTGGCATTCTTAATTCCAAAATTTACAGAGGTACTGAAGATATGGAGCTGTTTAAAAAACATGTAAAAGAAGATGGTGAGAAGTATGTTAATGTTGCCAATCAGTTCGGCTTATACGGGAAAAGCATCTGGACAATCGGAACCGACCCTGTAGACGAAATATATCGCATAGTAAAGAAAATCAGGCCAAGATTATCGGGTGCAGCCTTCTTCGGCGGGCAGCTTGTATTTTCAAGAACATTTTACCTATCGAAATTGCTACATAACCATACAATTTTTTCGATTCAGAAGAGGTTTTTCAAATTCGGGATACCAATAGTCATTTTCCCGATAAAGATCGATTAATACTTGATACCAACTCCAGGGAATGATTAGCGTTCCTGACTTTGATTGTATAGATGAAATTTCTTTTGATTTCTTTATAAACTTTTTACACATTTTCCGGTATTTCTTACAAAATCATTATAAATACTATTGCAATTTTGCATTGCAACAAAACAAAATGGAAAATAACAAAGTTGCCGAATTCACCTTACGACCAGGAACAACAATAAGGAGAACATTATGAAAATCAAGATTGGTATCAACGATTTCCTGTGGATCGCTAGTGGGGCGTTGATGTTACTCCTGGTCATGGTAATAGTTATTCATTTTCAGACAGGGAAAAGACCAGTCGAGCAACTTGCATTCAGGGCAAAGCGGGTGGATTTAGTGGCCGGAATGCGCTTAAATCTGGCATCAGCTTCGGAGGCTGAAAAGAGCGCCGTATTGGCCATTACTGACCAGGACTCGAAAACTTTCGCTGACCAGGCTCGTTTAGCTACTTTGGAGGTAGAGCTTGATCAAAAGGAATTAGAGAAACAGCTTGCAACTGGGGGTACTCCGAACGAAAGAGACTTACTTGTCCAATTCTCCAGGGCTTTTACCGATTTACAACGTATCGACAGCGACCTGCTTGTACTGGCAACCAAGAACACCAACATTAAAGCTTATGGTTTAGCCTTCGGTCCAGCCGCAGACGACCTTCAAAAAATGGACTCATCTCTATCAAACCTAGTGGCAAAGAGTTCAGCTTTACCGGATGCCAGAAATGTTGTGCTGCTTGCTTACGGGGCACAGATCGCAGCGTTACGCATACAGACTTTGCTGGCTCCGCACATAGCAGAAGAAAGTGACAGAAAAATGGATGAGTTAGAGGAACAGATGACTAAGGAAGATAAGGAGGTTAGAAAGGATCTGGGTGGTCTTAATGCAATCCAGAAATTAGGCGGTAATCCCGATCTTGAAACTGTATTTTCAAATTACAAAAGGTTTAGTGAAGTACGGAGGAGAATACTCACTCTATCTCGTGAGAATACAAATGTTAAATCCCTGACCATATCATTGGGACAGAAGCGCAAGGTTTTGTTTCTGTGCCTGGATATTCTAACCTGTCTGCAGCAAACTATTCTGGAAGAACCCATAGTGGGACTGAACAACAGATCTGCATCAAATCCTCGTTCGATGAAAGTTGAGAAATCCAACTAAAAATATTACACATTCCTGCGCACTTCTTATAAGACCTTTATAAACTATTTAGTGAAGACAAATCCTTTTGAACATCAGAATTAAAACGAAACCCGGACGATCCGGGTTTTTGTGTTATACGGTATATACCTGCAGGGCTTTATGGTCCCGGATATAAGTATCAATCAGATACAGGAGAGTCTTTTTCTTATCTTCTTCGGGCAGTTCAAGATTATGATAAGGATTTGATAAAGGGATTAAGATTTAAGGTCACAATTTGTGACCATTAAGAAACGAATCTTAATTTTGTATGACTAACTATGAATTCAATGAAACCAGAAATTGCCAAAATATCAGTCTTTGAAGAAATCAAAATAAGTAAATATATAATATAAGAGGTAAACAGGTTATGTTGGCTCAGGATCTGGCAGAGCTATATCAGGTAGAAACAAAAGCTCTTAACCAGCAGGTTAAAAGGAATGTGGGTAAATTCCCTGAACGGTATATGTTCCACAGGCAAAGCAACAAGAATCTGAACAGAAGACCCGGCCCAAAATAGGCATTAAGCCCTTAAAAGAATAACAAATTTGTTTTTATGACAAATTGTAACATTACAACTGATCAACCTATTAATCTTAATTGGCATGATTAAGTCGCTATATACCTTTGGGCGATATGCAGGTACTTATAAATCAAAGTTACCAAGTACTCTCAGAAATGGTCCTGGTGTCCTTGTAAAGTTACAAGGTAAAGATGCTGATAAGTATACCAATGACAAAATATCTAGTACAAAAGTCTCTGAATTTAATGTAATGGATGTTACTGATGAAAAAGTTGGCAATATATTAGAAACCAAATTCAATTCTTCAAATAAATTGCCCTCTCAGGGGGAATTTAAAAATGACCCAAAAGCTCATGTTATTGGTGAATATAAATTATTATATTATAATTGTGCCACTTTCATTAGTAATACTCTCAATCAGGCAGGTTCAGGAGCTTTGGAGAGAATGCCGGACCCAAAGAC
>PMIG01000338.1 GCA_003157055.1 Bacteroidales bacterium
TTTAAGTCCCCTTCAGGGGATTTATGGGCAAACTGCAGAAGCTATAACTATTCTTTAAGTCCCATTTATGGGATTCAGGGGCAAACCGCATGATTGCACGACAAAAAAAAAGCGGTGATTCACCGCCTTTTTTTATATTCTAGTATTCCCAGAGATCATGTTCAAAATTAAACAGCTCCGTTTTAAGGCGTTCAGCTTCAAATAGCGAGGCTTTGCCGATAGTATATTCATTTATGTTCCTGTCGTTGTATACATTCGATTCTCCATAAATGATGCTGCTGAATCTCCTCTGCATGAAAAGATCGTCAAACGAGATTCTCTGTGCATCATTATTGGCGACGAAAACTTCATTCTTTGCAAGGACATCCCTGATATCGTCAAATTTAACCCAGAATAGGGCTATGTGAACTGTCTGATTGGTTTCAGTGTCGTAACCCATGTAAAACGGACATACTGCAATAATCCTGACATCGAGCTTTGAATATTTTTGATCAAAATACCACTCTTCATAAAGCATCAGCTGCTTTATCTCTTCAGGTTTTGCCGATTCAGGTATTACTGAATCGCGTGTGTGACCGGCTGCATCAATCTGGATATGCTGGATCTTCGTAGTTGCCCCCATATGTGTCTGGATATCCTGATAGGTGGTCGGGACACTCATATTTTGGGCTGAATAAGCTGTAACCTTGCCAGCCTGTATCTCTTCAAGAAGAATCGTTATGAAACTTTTCCTGCCATCACGGACATCTGTACGTGTAGGGTAATACAATGACTGATTNNTATCCCTAAAACAATTCTTTTATTCATAGCAGTAAATAATATATTACTTATTTAATCCAGTTTCAAAACAATAGGGCTAAGTTCCATGGGTAATCCGTCAGGGCCTACTGCTTTTATCTTCTCAATAATTAATGTCTGACCTCTGGTCATCCCTCCGATAGCATCTTTTTGCTTTGGAGTCAGACTGCCGCTGGTACTGAATTCTTCGACGTCACCCATTCGTCCGCTATAAAATATGGAGAACCCGGTAATCTTGTAAAGAAGGTTAAAGTCAAAACCCTCAAGTTTTGCATATACGCCGGTCTGGGCAAGTGCTACGCTCTTGGAAACAGTACCTCCGCTGACAGCATTTGCAAATGTGCCCTCAGGTTTTGGAATTTTCTTAACCCTGAATGGATATGGCTTGTATGATGTAACTTTTCCGTTAGCATCTTTTGTTGAAACTATTATCTGAACGTCCTGGGCGGCAGACGTGGGTTTAATAAAATAATTACCCCTGAAATCCTCGCCATTAATGTTCTTAATTCTTTCAGCAGTTTCGCTCCCGTTTACAACCTTGATGGATATCTGGTTTGGATTGAACCCCGGAACAGAAACATCAAGCGGGTTAGGAATACCGGCATACATAACGTTCATAGCCGTAGGAGAGCAAATCACATTAGGTTCACCAACGTTATATGTTGCTGAGAAATTAAATGGTATTTCCCGGCCATCTCCGGTTTTTAATGAGATTACTCCACCCCAGGTTTTAGGCCCGACGGAAGTTGCACGAACAGTATATATACCTCTGCCCTTTTCATCGAGAGGAAGAACCTCATCCCCGACTTTAATAATTGGCTGCTTTGTCGTATCGGTGGCAGAAATAAACACTGCGGCATTATAGTTGCTTCCCACGGTTACATAGTTTGCATCGGGAATCACTATCGGATCGAGCTTATTGAATTTAAAGTATGATTTGTCAATCTCAGTATAAAGGTGATTAATGACCTCTGTTTCACCGTTTCTGACATCAACCTGGATCCTGGACAGAAGGGCCAGGGCTCCAACAACCGGCATTGTCTGGAACATAAGGTTTGGCCATGGTTCCTTTTGCTTATCTTCACTTAGCCCATCTTCGGCAGAAAGACTTTTGTTCAATGCGTCTTCGGCTGTGATGTTACCACCATTTTCATGAAGAGTTTGAATAAGAAAATTTCGGTAATCATTTATCATGGTTTTCAATGCAAAGCCTTTCCCGGTTTCATTCGAACCTACAAGGATCTGAGATGGTACATTGGATTCATCATATTTACCAATCAGCTCAATGTTGTAATCTGTCCCGACAACAGCTTTTTCGGTAACAGCCTTAGCAGGTCCATCAGCCGTTTTAATGATTTCGATCTTAAGATTCTGGATATAATCGAAAATTTCATCAGCACGTTCCTTTACGGCAAATGCCGCATCCTTGTACTTCCCTGCTTTTGTATGATTCTCAGCATCGGCTCTGGTAAATTCTGCATAAATGAGGTTATTCTTATTGCTATAATTTTTAACAGTCGTCATAAGACCCTCATCGACTCTCATAAATGCTTTTACGGCTTCCTTTGACACGTTAAGGGCAAGCATTGCGGTAAGGACCAGGTACATCATACCGATCATCTTTTGCCGCGGAGATAGCTTTTCGTGAGCCATTTTGTAGTTAGTTTAATTAGGTAAAAACAAATGCTGTATTACTTAACGTTCATAGCAGAAAGCATATTTCCATATACGTTATTCAAAGCCGCCAGGTTATCGTTCAGTTTGGTTACCTGGTCGCGGTATTTTTTGGTGTCGCCTGCCGATTCAGTCAGATCTTTCATAAGACCCTGAACACCTTTAAAGATATTATCAGATTCTTTCAGGTGATCTTCTGCTCCCTTTTTCTGCAATTCATAGACAGCATTGAGTGCTGAAAGATTTTTATTGAGTACCTCCAGCTGTTGCTGGTATGATTTTCCTCCCACTTCGATTTGTGAAAGGGAATCAGCCATATTTTTATAGGTAGATCCGGTTTCATTAATTACCTTGGTGGTATTTTGATATGAATCTGACAGTTTGCCAAGTGATTCAGTAGCGTTGTTAATTGACCCCATATATTTATTTGAAGCAGCTGAGATGTCGCCCATAACGCTGATATTTGAAGTTGCGTCGCCAAGCTTTTTCATCCCCACTCCGAGTTTCTGAAATAGTTCGGGAGTGATCTCAGCTTTTTCGAGCATCTCATCAAATTTTGAAAGAGCAACAGAACCGCCGCCGCCACCTGCGAAGCCGCCGCCTACAAATCCGGAGCCGCCACCGACAGCACCATGCTGTTTAGCTCCATGCGCGGGAAGTTCTTCTCCCTCTTCAGGAATACCGGCAAGTTCAGG
>PMIG01000069.1 GCA_003157055.1 Bacteroidales bacterium
TAACTTAACTTGTGGTACAAGCGCCGGCGGTAGGTCGCTATGCTAAATAAAATAAAAATAAGTCCCGACAGACAGAAACTGATTGTTTATCTCGTTCTTACTGTTGTAACCTTCGCTGTTTTCTAGACAGAAAAAAACAACAATTAATAAGGTGACCATAGCACGATGGCTAAAGTAAAGCGGAAAAAAAATAAAGATTCCTACTCCATTAAAAACCAGCTGTCAGACGCCGATAAATCGGCTACCGAGAAAAACTTTTTAAGTCGTACTTTTGATTTTTTCAATGGTAAAATCGTTAAATGGATATTGCTCCTCCTTTTACCTATCCTTACTTGCGTCTATTATTACGATATGACCAGCTGGGACTACGATGTATGGTGGCATATGGCCTTGGGGAAATATTATTTGCAGAACCACACCATGCGCGTCGACCACGCGATCTTCTCATGGACACAAGCAGCATCCGACTGGAATTACAACACCTGGTTGGGTAGCACCATCTTTTACCTTGCGCACAGCGTTGCCGGTAACTTCGGTTTCTGGCTTGTCCGGAGTTTTGTCCTCATCGGCCTTTTCTCCCTGTTTTACGCTTATGTAAAAGCAGTAAAGATATCTTTTAACGCACCCATTATCGTGCTCACATTCCTCATCGGGATTCAACTCAATTGTATCGCAATGATTTTCAGGCCGGAGCTATTCTCTCTGCTGCTTTTCGGAGCGTATCTTTTCATCTATTTCTACAGCAAATCGTTCAATAAAAACATCTTCTGGCTTTTTCCCCTACTGATGATTTTCTGGGTTAACCTCCATGGAGGATTTATTCTGGGGCTCTTCATCATCAGCCTGATCGTCGTTTGTGAATCAACCGATTACTTTTTGTTGAAGAAGACGCCTCTCTCCAAGAACCTTTTAATCTCTCTATGGATAGCTGTTGCCCTCTCATACTTGGCGACCCTGGTAAATCCCTATGGATGGGACTATCATCGCACCATCTTGGAAACAATGATGAACACGACCTATAGTGAATATAGCAAACGCGTCATGCATTATATATCTTTATGGCAATTCCTCCCTTTCAAAAATTTCCTCGCGTATAACTATAAAGGATTCAATACTGCATGGATTATGATTATCATCATGATCCTGCTCATATTTACGTGTATTTACACCTATGCCAAGAAAAGAATCCTCGATATCACGATCATCACACTGAATCTTGTTTTCTTTATCTGGGGGATGAACGTTCTGCGTGTGTCAATCATATTTCCACTAACCGCGTTTTTCTCTTTCATCTATCTTCTCTTCAGGATCGGCGAGGAATGGCATAGTCGCGTCAGAAGGATGTTAGCCCCTTTAGCTCTCGTGCTGTTTATTGTTTTTTCCATACAGATTTTAATCACGACAATTTTTTATAGAAACACGTTCTCATGGTTTGGAACAGGTATTGATCAAACCGTTCCTATAGAAGAGTGCGCCTTTATCAAGAAATGGAAGATTCCCGGCCCTTTCTTCAACGATTATTTAACAGGAGGTTATTTAATCTGGGCTCTTTCACCGGATTACAAAGTCTTTATTGATTCCCGCTTCGGACCATACTGGAAACAAGTATTGCCCGATTATTACAAATTGATGAACAGTCAACTCACACAGGAAAAGCTAAGGTCATTTAATGAGCAATATCCATTCAAATTTATGGTGATTAATCTGACTGAGACCGAGAAGATCATGAATTTTTTAATGGCCGGACAAGGTGATTGGCGCCTTCTCTATTTCGGCAACAATGCCGCTATTCTTATTCACAAATCCCTTATCCCACAATTCGGCGAGATCTCAAAGACTATAGATTTAAGCCCGTACAGATATAAAAATCTTCAAGATCCCTTCCTGCTTTACAGACTTTTCATATTTTATTTAAATCTAGAACCTCAAGCAGCTGAGGTGATGTTGAACATCTATAAACAAAATGTAAGTGACCTGTTTCCCCAAAAAGAGCAGGATCTCGAAGAGATGAGAAATAACTTGAAGCAGGCAGAAGCAATACGGAGGCAGAGGGCACAAATGCAAGCGAATAGACAGCTTCCGGCCCGTCAGGAAAAATGAATCCGCGGAAAAAGGTAAGGTAGGCTTTTCATAAAATCACTTCTTGTAGAAGCTGGACACTGCGGCAACCACACTTTTAACTTCGGCATCCGTCATCTCATAATATAAAGGCAGGCGTAGGATCCTGTCACTGACGTCATTCGTCACACTCATTTCCCCGCAGATACGCCCATACTTCATTCCCGCAGGTGAAGAATGGAGGGGAACATAGTGAAACACTGCCAATATACCTGACTTGCGCAGATGATTAATCAGAAGATCACGCTCTTCAAGATTATGGGCCAGGATATAGAAGATATGGCCGTTGCTTTCGCATTCATGATCAATATAGGGAAGACGAATCAAGCCCTTCAATTCCAGCGGGCGTAGTTGGTCCATATATAGCTGAAAGAGAGAGCGCCGTTTTGCTATAATCTTTTCCGCCTCCTCCAACTGGGCGTAGAGAAAGGCCCCTATCAATTCACTCGGGAGGAAAGACGAACCGATATCCACCCATGTATATTTATCCACCTGCCCTCGGAAGAACTGGCTTCGGTTTGTCCCTTTTTCCCAAATAATCTCGGCCCGCTCAATGAATTCCGGATCATTAATCAACAATGCCCCTCCTTCTCCACTAATGATATTCTTTGTCTCATGAAAACTGAGACAACCAAGATGGCCGATAGACCCTAAATGACGGTCTTTATGACAGGATAAAAGTCCTTGGGCAGCATCCTCGATAACAGATAATTTATATTTTTCCGCGATGGCCATGATCATTTCCATATCACAGCTAACACCGGCATAATGAACAGGCGTTATGGCCTTGGTCTTTGGGGTAATTGCATCTTCAATGAGGGAATCATCTATATTCAAGTTATCGTCACGAATGTCTATAAATACCGGGACTCCTCCTCTTAGGACAAAGGCATTGGCTGTGGACACAAACGTAAAGGATGGCATGATGACTTCATCACCCGACCGGATATCGCACAGGATCGCAGCCATCTCCAGAGCGGCGGTACAGGAATGAGTCAGCAAGACTTTTTTACAGTTGATCCTATCTTTCAGCCATTGCTGACAAAGTTTTGTGTACAGGCCGTTACCCGATAACTGACCGCTAAGAACAGCTTGTGCAATATAATAGAGTTCCTTGCCGGCAATAAAGGGCTTATTGAAAGGTATTGATATATTATTACTTGTCATGCGTTATCCCCTCTTCTTTGCTATACACATTAGTGATCCACCGGCAGGAAATGAAAAACCAGACTGGATCATTCGCGTCTCCATTATACAGATGGAGCCGAACAAATTATTCAGGACCGAATTGATCCTTAACTCTGCCCTGACACTTTTTTCTATCGTTTCCTTTGAGCAAAACAGGTAACGCCCCCTGAGCACGACAATGAATGGCAATAACAGGCTCATGAATGAGACCATTTTGACAACTTCAAATCCACTCTTTGCTACTTTTTCTCCTAACGCTGCTCGGGTATATCTCCTTTTATGGCATGCGTAATCATCAGTTGCACTCCATAACCATGCATGCTGAGGAACCGTGATGATGACACCACCACCATACCGAACAGCCTTGAATATCTGATCGAAGACCCGCTGATCTTCTTCTACATGCTCGATCATATCAAAGGCTCCGATGACGTCAAATTCATTTAGGAAGGGGATATGGCGTGCATCCATCTGTATAAAATTTGCCTGTGGAACTCTTTCAGCCGCAAATTTAAGACCGCTTGTGTAGATGTCAGCCCCAGTATACTTTATTCCGGGACGGGTTGAAAACAATCCGTGAAGCACATACCCCGTTCCACAGCCTATCTCCAAGACTGATTCTGCATTGGGAAAATATTTCTTCATTGCCCAGTCGATCAACTTGTTTCGCTCCGAAAACCAAAAGCAGTTGTTTTCAAGCTGGTATAACATTTCATGAGTGGAGGCGCGATAATTATCATTGCCCGCAGCAAGCTCAGGAGCAAAGGCTAAGAATCCATCAATCCTTTTCGCGGAAAAACCACACAATCTGCATGTTGAATCATCCTGCAGCTCAACATTACAGTCAGGGCATACATTCATACATATACCTTATCGTTAACATTATTTCCAAGCCCCATAAAACATTATTCCATAAGATCCATCCATCGATATCCACAAATATCTTTTTTATTTATATCTGATTCTGACAAGATGGATATCTAATCGAACCATTTATGAAAGGTATAAAATGATGAAGTTGGATAAAACCCAACACGGGCCCAGACTTTCTGAACCGCGACATTTGTTATCTGAGTTGAGACGATCATACGCTTCATGCCTTGCCGAATAGACCATAAGAGGCCGCTTTCGGTAAACATGCGGTAAA
The DNA here is from genome assembly GCA_003157055.1 of Bacteroidales bacterium. Taxonomy (GTDB): domain Bacteria; phylum Bacteroidota; class Bacteroidia; order Bacteroidales; family VadinHA17; genus LD21. Next base: position 4,454 of record PMIG01000069.1, read on the forward strand.
TACCCAGTCCCTGTGCTGCAGGTGAGACGCTAAACAACACCCCTTCTCCTTCATTCGGATCGTTGACACGCAGTGTAGCAAAACCAACGATTTTATCCTCCAATACAGCCACCAGCACTTCATTGGCAAAGTCCTTGGATATACAAGAATTGTAGGCCCAAGACGTATAAACATCGTCGCATTGATGGATATTCAGTTTGGCGTCCGCATGGTAATGACCGCGATATCCCTTGAATGCTTCCGCAGCAAGGGCTCGAACCGTCTCTGCTTCTCCAGGTAATATCGTCCTGATGAGGATTTTTTCGTTGAGCGTTATATTAATTTTCAAATGTAGGTTGTGCTCATAGTAAACAAGCGTATCCATAAGCAAAAATCCTTGTTTTTCCAATTCCTGGGCGGTTTTCAGGTCTAAGGTGGGGCAGCGTGCGATGAGCAGTTGAACATGGTTTTGATAGCATTGAGCCAAAATTTCGGGAATTTCATGCCAGGTAAAATTTTTTGATTTTGCGGTCTTAACTCCGAATCGTTCTTCATCCAGAGTCGAAAGTGCGATGATAGAAATGCTTCTTTGCATATCAAAAAATTACCTTTCCAAGTAATTATTCCGGTTAAATATCAAAGGTGCTTCTTCGAATTATATACAGGGGCCGCCCCTTCGTCTCGTCGAAAGTCTTTCCCAGATAAACACCCAAGATACCCAAAAGGGCGATGATAATGCCGCTGAGGAAATAAATAGATACGATGAGACTGCTCCACCCCGTGACAGTGGAGCCTTTGAGCAGAGCCCATCCAATCAGGTAAAGACCAAAAAGAAAAGAAAATCCAGCTATGCTGAAGCCTAAGAGGACAAACAAACGCAGAGGCTTGTCGGAATTGGAGATAATGACACCCGTGGCGAGCTGAAAAAGTTTTCGATAGGTATAGGTGCTTTTTCCTTCTGCCCGCGCCGCATGGGCGACATCGATGCTTGCCGTAGGGAACCCCATCCAATCCACCATTACGGAAAAAAGGCGGACTTGTTCGCGCATACTTCTGAAACTGTCTACGACCTTTCGGGAGACAATTCGGAAATTGCCGACTTCGCTATCATAATCGACATCTGCAAGATAACTGAAAGCTCTATAGAACAAGTGGGAAGTAAGGCGTTTCAGAAGGGTGTCTTGCCGTTTTCCCCGGCGTGCCCGAACAACGTCAAATCCTTCCTGCGCCTTGGCATAGAGACGGGGTATTTCCTCAGGCTGGTCCTGAAGGTCGCAGTCCATAACGACAATCCAGTCTCCGTTGCACCGGTCCAGCCCTGCCGTGATGCCTTGGTGCTGGCCGAAATTCCGGCTGAACTGGAAGCCTTTGATTCGTGTGTCTTGCCTTGAAAGCGCCTCGATGATCTCCCAAGATCTGTCACCCCCGCAATCTTCGACAAGAATGATTTCAAAGTCACTGGTGATTGTTTCCAGGGAATCTTTCAGACGTCTGCACAGCTCTTGGAGACACCCTTCCGCCTTGTATATGGGAATGATAACAGAGATCATATTAAATATAATAAAGCATTAAACTCCATTTATCAAGTTGTAAAATCGGCTGAAGGTATGATAAGTCTTTTCCGTGTTTATTTTTACATGATTGCTTTTCAAGTGTGCGCCCACCATCAGCGACTGACGTTTGCGTGGATGACCCTAGGTATCACGATTCAGTTCAGCATTACTCTCTTTCAATTGGTAATCCTTAATTCAGATGATTACCAAATTCCGTGGATTAGTAGGTGAAAGAAACAAAATCGGA
>PMIG01000181.1 GCA_003157055.1 Bacteroidales bacterium
ACAATAATCATGCTTGCTGTAATTGCTTGTCTTATAGGAACCACATGGCTTGAAAGAGGTATATTCTTCCTCTGGACATTCGCCTTCTGGGACCTGTTTTATTATGTTTCGCTATACATTTTAATAAAATGGCCCTCATCACTGAAGACCATCGATGTCCTTTTTCTTATTCCTAAACCATGGATTGCACCTGTCTGGTTCCCGGTAGGAGTATCTTCGATTACAATAGTGGTGATTATTATATTATACCTGGTACATGTATTATAGTTGTTGATCAAAGGATAAAGTGGCACAAAGTGATCCTGATCTATATTAAAAGCAATTACATTTAAAGAAAATTTAAAATCGTCTTGGAAGGGACTCTGAAAAGTAATATATCGCTGAAGATCAAAACGATGTTCAGGTCGCTGCAGCACAGGAATTACCGTTTGTTTTTCACCGGGCAAAGCATTTCCCTTATCGGCACATGGATGCAGCGTATTGCACTGCCCTGGCTGGTATATCACATGACAGGCTCGGCATTCCTTCTTGGCCTGGTCGGTTTTGCAGGACAGATACCCACATTTCTTCTTTCCCCGGTAGCAGGAGTGGTAATTGACCGGTTCAGCAGGTACAAGGTTCTTCTCATTACTCAGATCCTTTCGCTGATCCAGGCATCAATCCTTGCAGTACTGGCACTTACAGGAGTAATTCAGATATGGCATATTGTTCTCCTGAGCGTCATTTTTGGATGCATAAACGCCTTTGACACACCTTCTCGGCACTCATTTGTTATTGAAATGGTCGAAAAGAAGGAAACTCTTGGAAATGCCATCGCACTTAATTCACTGATGTTCAACGGAGCCAGACTTATAGGCCCTTCAATTGCCGGAGTGATGCTTGCCACAACAGGAGAGGGTGTCTGCTTCCTGATAAATGCCATCAGCTATATTTTTGTCATAGTATCATTGCTTATGATGAATGTTCCTAAGAGAGAGTTTCCCCGGAAAGAAACCAGAATGTTCAGGGAGCTGAAAGAAGGGTTCGGTTATACATTTGGTTTCTTACCGATTAAGCATATAATAATTCTGCTTGCTGTTGTAAACCTTATGGGTTCCTCTTACCAGGTCCTTATGCCAGTATTTACGAAGGAGATTCTTCATGGTGGTTCTGATATTTTCGGATTTCTGATGGCAGCTGCCGGATTCGGAGCTCTCATTGGGGCAGCATACCTGGCCTCGCGGGAGTCGGTGCTCAGGCTTGGGAGAATAATCCCTACAGCCGCAACAGTTTTTGGAGCCGGACTTGTAGCACTCTCTTTCACAAATATAATTCCTGTTACAATTGGGCTCATGTTCATTATCGGGCTTGGGCTTATGCTCAATTCAGCATCATGCAATACAATTCTTCAGACCATAACTGATGATGACATGCGAGGGCGCGTTATGAGCTTTTACACGATGGCTATAATGGGGACCGCTCCCTTTGGAAGTCTACTGGCAGGATCACTGGCCAGGCTTATAGGCACTCAGTATGCAATTCTCATTGGCGGAGTCTCCTGCATAGCCGCAGCACTTGTTTTTTATAAGAAGCTTCCCCGGCTTAAAACAATAGTGAAACCCATCTACGACAGATTAGCTTTAAACCCTCAGGTTACGGCAGGAATACACATTTCATCACAGCCGGCAGATGAGGCAGCCGACATTTCATGACATTTCAAATTTTCGAAAACGAAAGGGAATTCTATCCATTGCAACCTTTAATACCCATGAGTCTGTCTTTATAAAATAATTATTCTCATGAGCATCGTTTTCAGAAACTTAGAGCAGCGGGACAATAAGGAGATTGCCGAACTTATACGGTCTGTTTTCAGGGAGTTTGGCATAGCCCGGCCGGGAACGGTATATTTTGATCCGACAACAGACGACCTCTTTTCCCTATTCCAGAAACCAGGATCGGTTTACTGGATAGCCGAGGAGAACGGAAAGATTATAGGTGGTTGCGGGATCTTTTCCACGCCAAGCCTTCCTGAAGGATGCTGCGAGCTCGTTAAGTTTTATCTGCTCTCTTCGGCGCGCGGCAAGGGAACCGGACGAAAGCTTCTTGAAATGAGTATTGAATCTGCAAGGGAATTAGGATACAGGCAGGTTTACCTTGAGTCGCTTCCCGAACTTTGCAGGGCTATCGGGTTATACGAAAAAGCAGGTTTCAGGCTAATCGAAGGCCCGATGGGGAGTTCAGGCCATTTCGGATGCGATATCTGGATGCTTAAGGACCTTTAGCATTGGTACAAGCTCCGGAATACCTCGCAGAACAACCACCCCCAGCCCTCGTTATTTATTGTTGCTTATAAACCCTACCCTAAGAAATAATAGGAATCTGATTACTAAATTGATTTTTTTTGGATAATTTCAATTTGATTAATTAATTTCTTTATTTTTATTGAATATAATGATGGCAACTCTTTAGAAATCTTATTATTGAAATTGGAACGGAGGTTGTTATCAAATAAAGCTTATATAGAAGGTCAATCAGAACATCTGCCAGATACATTTTTTACGAACATGTGCCGGAGAAGACTATCGGATGAAAGTTGAAAAGTTTGTAATATTTGCGTCAATGTTTCTTCCTTATTTTATTATGGTTTTGACAGAAAGATCGGATCTGAAAGACATTAATTAAAATTGATGATACAGCTACATTCTTCTAATACAGAGTCCTATAGTATGAGAGCAAATAGTAAATTTCGGGTAAAACGGATATCAGTTTGGCTAATACCTTTCCTTGCCATTTTTCTTATGACTTCATGTAAAAACCTGAAGCAGAATAATTTAATGAAAGCTTCATCAAAAAAATTCATAAATAACGCCACAGATTCAATTTATACAAGGAAATTTGACTTAAAGAAACATAAAGTGTTTACATACACTTCAGGAATGCTAAGGGCGCCAAAATTTAAAAAATCTGAGAATAAAGATACTACTATAATGACCTCCCGGATTGCAATCAAAGGGATAAACGAAGCCGGCGAGATGCTGAAAAAGGAAATAGAATGGAATATAGGTTTTGTTAAGGAAGGAGATCAATTTCGAATGATCAGTTCAGAGTCAAGAGTTGTTAGGGATATATCATTGTGGAGACAAATCCTGAACTCATTTTTAATCACTGTAATATTTTTCTGGGTATTTATGGGGACTACCGGAGGTTTATTTCTGAATATGAAAGGGAAGGAGGTTATTTTAATCCTCATCTTCTCTATAATTATGCTCATCTCCGGGATCTTTCTTTTCGGGTCTTTTATCATCAGCCTTTTAAATGCCTTTTTCTTTCTGTTCATTCTGGCAGCCTTCTC
>PMIG01000154.1 GCA_003157055.1 Bacteroidales bacterium
CCTGTCTGCTCCGAGCAGATCCATAAGCCTCCTTGGTATCAGCATGCTGTTATTGCTGTCGTGTAATAATTCAGCAGTCCCCTTGAAGAATTTTCTCAGAAACTTGTTGTGCTCGCTGTTATAAGGATTTATTCTCTTGCGTATCTTTTCAAGCTGCCTGTTCCAGTCTTCAATTGAATAGAGAACAAGACAGTTTTCGAAAATATCCTTTCGCACCACAAAATGGTCGCATGCATTAGCAGGCATCTGCTTCTTGAATGCCANNGTATAGTCGCCAATAAATGTGGCCATATTCTTTTTACAAATAAAAGGCTAAGTAAATAAAAAATATCCACTTTGGCCCACTTTACCCCACTTATTTACCATTATTGTTGAAAACTTTTAGAGTAAGCTCACGTACTCACATCCCGGCCCCCTCTCTGCTTACGCAAAGAGAGGGTGTAATGCAGTGACTATTAATTACTTTCCCTTTTTTACGAATTAGAGAGAGTCTGTCCCGACCGAAGGACGGGAGGGAAAAGAAGGGGGTGAGTTCATAGGAATCAGATGGAGGGTTGGAGGAGAGTACGAGTGAATGAGCATTAAGGTCGGAGGTTGGTACAAAATTTTAATAAATTTGCAACTGCCATTTTTATTATTCTTTTCTCAAAATGGAAGAGTCGTCAGATAAACAAGAAGTCCAGAAAATTGATGTTGAGGATGTAATACGTTCCAAGAATCCTTCACTTGCTAAGGCCATCCCAAAATTTGCAATAAACTACCTGAAAAGGATCATCCACCAGGATGAGATAAACGCGCTACTGAAACATAATGGAAACCGCATGGATGCTTCATTCATCAGGGCTTCACTTGAGTTTCTTGAAATAAAATACAGGGTTTTTGGCACTGAAAACATACCGAAGTCAGGCAGATTTATTTTTGTCTCAAACCACCCACTTGGAGGTCTCGATGGTCTTATCTTCATGGATCAGCTGTCGGAACATTTCAACGACATAAAATTCCCCGTAAATGATATTCTGATGAATATCCGGAATCTCTCCGGCATTTTTTTACCTGTTAACAAGCATGGCGGACAGGCAAAGGATGCAATCAGACAACTTGAAGAAACATATGCATCAGGGAGCCAGATCTTATATTTTCCGGCTGGCCTCTGCTCGAGGAAAAGGAGGGGGGCCATAAAAGACCTGAAATGGCATAAGAGTTTTATTTCCAAATCAGTGCAGCACAAGCGTGATATTATTCCCGCTTTCTTTTCAGGGAGGAATTCCGACTTCTTTTACAACCTTTCAAACATCAGGACTTTTATGGGCATTAAGACGAATATCGAAATGCTTTATCTTCCCGATGAGATGTTCCGGCAAAAGAACAAAGATCTGATGCTGATATTTGGTAAGTCAATACCATGGCAGACATTCGATAATTCTCGTTCAGCATTGGAATGGGCCGACTGGGTTAAAACAAAATCATATGAGCTCGAATCTCTTCTCCCCTCTTTATAATTTTAAAAAAATATTATCTTGCAGCCTCATTTTTGCTTTATCAGTTGAATTCTCATAATCATTAAAGATGGAACCTGTTTCTGCCCAGTTGCCAATAGACNNAGATTGTTGCAGAGCTTACAAAAGAGAGGCTTCTTCGTAAAACGAACAACGGTAATAATGAGGTTTATGTCTTTGACAACAACAACTCACCTGTCCTGATGCAGGAGGTCGGAAGGGTAAGGGAGATCACTTTCCGTCATGCAGGAGGCGGTACTGGCCATGCACTCGATATTGATAATTTTGATACGGCAAATGAGGATCCGCAGCAGCAGCTTATTGTCTGGGACCCTGAAAACAAGGCGATAATAGGCGGTTACAGATTTTACTTTCCACCTAAGGGATGCGTTAATTGCGATCTAACTAAACTTGCCTCATCCTCATACTTTAATTTCTCCGAGAAATTCCTGACGAAATATTATCCGCACACGATGGAGCTTGGCAGATCATTCGTACATCCTGATTACCAGTCAAGGGCCCTCGGAAGAAAGAGTCTCTATGCCCTTGATAACCTGTGGGATGGGCTTGGAGCTATTGTACTTGATAACCACCATCTTAAATATCTTTTCGGGAAGGTAACCATGTACCCGCATTTCAATCAGAATGCAAGAAATATGATCCTTTACTTCCTGAAGAAACACTTTGACGACCCGGATGACCTCGTGACACCAAAGGATCCTGCAAATATTGATGTCCATGTCGACGAAATGAAAAAACTATTCCGGGGCTGGAGGTACAAGCGAAACTATAAAATCCTTTCAGCTGAGGTAAGAAAGCTTGGGGAGACAANNACCTTTATCAATCATAAATTCGGTGAAGTTGAGGAGACAGGCATAATGATCACATTAAGAGATATATACGTTGAGAAGATAAACAGACATCTGGCCTCATACAAGAAGGATTTCATGATCACGTGGTTTACGCACGACCGTCAATAGGCTCTTACGTCCCTTCCTTCGATATAATTTATGAATGACTGATTGGCAACCTTATTGCCTCCTGGTGTCGGATAATTACCTGTAAAATACCAGTCGCCCGTATGGCCGGGGCAAGCCTGGTGAAGACCTTCAATTGACTGAAAAACGATCTCAACTTCAGCTTTTATCTCTTCGGGTCTAAGCATCTCGGATATTTTCCCTGAAATTTCATCGGGGCTGAATGGCTTGTATATCTCCCTCACAAGGTTCCTTACCTCTTCAACGGGCTTCTGATTCTCTTTTTTTGCCTCCTTGTAAATTTTCTTCAGCAGAATTTCCTTTCCTCTCTCCTTCAGTAATTCAATGGCTGCCCTGAAAGCGATGAGGTCTCCAAGTTTTGCCATGTCAATACCATAGCAATCGGGGTATCTCAGTTGGGGAGATGACGACACTATCACTATTTTTCTGGGATCAAGGCGATCAAGGATCTTTATGATACTTTTTTTAAGTGTGGTTCCTCTCACGATGGAGTCGTCAATCACCACAAGATTATCTTTCCCACGACGAATTACGCCGTATGTTACATCATAAACATGTCCTACAAGGTCATCCCGGCCTTTATCTTCAGATATAAAGGTCCTGAGCTTGGCATCCTTGACTGCAATTTTATCGACCCTTGGTCTCCTGTTTATGATGGTTTCAAGTGCCTCCCTGGTAAGCGTTTTGTGCTTGTCAATTATAGTCTCAATCTTTGACTGGTTCAGGTAATCTTCCACTCCTTTGATCAGCCCGTAAAATGCACTTTCAGCTGTATTCGGAATATATGAAAACACGGTATTGTCAAGATCATAGTCAACCGCCTTCAGAACAGGATAGGTAAGCAATTCACCCAGTTTTTTCCTTTCGCGGTAGATATTCTTATCGGTTCCCCTTGAGAAATAGATTCTTTCAAACGAGCACTTTCGAACCTCAGCTTCTTCCCTGATCTTGTCAACAGAGAATTCGCCTGAAGCCTTTACAATAAGTGCATGGGCAGGCGGTAATTCCATTACATCATCTGTCCGTACATTGAAAATAGTCTGAATAACTGGTCTTTCTGACGCCACAACAACCACCTCGTCATCAACATAATAGAAAGCCGGTCTTATGCCTGCCGGATCACGCATTACAAAACCGTCGCCATGACCTACCATTCCGGCCATTGCGTAGCCTCCGTCCCAGTTTCGGCTTGCCTTCGACAAGATAGTTACAAGGTCAAGATTTTTTTCTATCAGGGGAGATATCTCCTTCTTGGAATATCCCTGGTCCTTAAAATACCTGAAGAGCCGTTCGTTCTCCTCATCAAGGCGGTGACCAATGTTTTCGAGTATAGTGACTGTGTCCGAAAAATCTACCGGGGTCTGACCTAGTTTTATAAGGCTCTCGAAAACTTCACCCACATTAGTGAGATTGAAATTCCCGGCCATAACCAGGTTTTTCGATTTCCAGTTATTCTCACGGCTTACCGGGTGAACGTAGTCGATATTATAACTTCCATATGTCCCGTACCTGAGATGCCCAAGGTAAATATCACATGCAAAGGGAATATTGTCTTTAACAAATGAGGCGGAATTTGATTCTTTAGGATGGGCAGTTCTTATTTTTTCAATATCCTCATAAATAAGGCCGAATATCTCCTTTATAGGATTCGACCTGTTTGATCTCTGTCTGAAAATATATCTGTTTCCGGGTTCAACGTTCAGCTTAATACCTGCAATACCAGCCCCGTCTTGTCCCCTGTTATGCTGCTTCTCCATCATCAGGTACATTTTCTGGAGGCCATAGTCCCACGATCCATATTTTTCAATATAGAAATCAATGGGCTTTCGCAATCTCAACATTGCTATGCCACATTCGTGTTTTAACGGGTCGCTCATAATTATTTGTTAATCAGGTCGGGAAAATTAATCTTTGCAGGTACCGGGTACGCATTGGGAAATACCTTCCTTATCGCAATAAGGTCCTTATAGCATTCTGTTGTGGACCTGTAGTCACCTGCCCTTATCATGAACCAGCCAGGTTCACGATATTCAGCATAGGAGACAATATCGGGGAATTTATTGATAAATTCAGCACGTGCTTTTGACGACTCTTCGCGTGCATTTCTAACTGAACTGTAATAGATCTGAATCCTGAAACCCTGCATTCCCTGTGAGCCATCCATCGTTTTTTGCATTTTGCTGGAAAGAATATACCGGCTTAACAGTGTATCTATTGCCTGATTCTGGATTATGTTCAATTTATTATAAGTATCGCTTCGCCTGAAGAGATCTGCAGTCCTTACAAATGATTGAGAAGCGCAGAAATCTGCTGTCAGGATGGAAATTGTCAAAAGCAAAAATGTTTTTCGAAACATGCGCCAAAGATAGCGGTTATTGTGAAGATGATTTAAGAGCCAGGTAAAATTTTCCTGCCATTGATCCGGCTGCCATGATATTCCCTTCAGGATCGATATCAAAGCTATATCCGAAAGCATCGGTGTTATAAGGATCGCAAACGGTGAACCATCTTATTTGCCCTTCGGAGTTAACAGAATCTTTTGCCTCATCATATCTTGTCTTATCGATAATAAAACAGTCCCGGCTGAGTGTCATCAGGATGTCAGAATTATTTATCAGCATTGCGCTCCCTGAATTTGAATCCTCCAGGTATTTCTTCCAGGTTATGCTGCCTGCACTGCGCAAAGATGCCGCAAAGGAATTATCGAGGGTTCCCGAAGATCCTGTCACTTCTGTCTTTCCGCAAACATAAATATTCCCGGCATCGTCGGAAATTGCGTCATTGGCTGAGGAACTGAAGTTTGGATTATTATAAAGATCTGTTTCCCACAATTTATTTAAGTCAACATTATATTTCAATAATGAAGCCCTGGTTTTTAAACCTGTATTTCCCCTGGTTACAGGAATATAAAGATTTCCGGACGCATCTAGGGCCGGGTCTCCTGCCGAGATGAAGCCTGTCGATGTCACATCCTTTCTCATGAGAATATGGCCTGTAGTATCGAATTGCAGAAACAAGAGTCCGGTTGTACTGTTGACGGATGAATCAGCTCTGGCGGTTCCGACTGCTATAAAGCTGCCCGAGCCGGAATAGCATAATCTTGTAAAATCAATATTGAATCCAGCCGATATTACAGTATCCCAGAGCTTTCATCCAATCATGTTAATAGCTGCAAGATACATGTCGTCATTGCCNNCAGATATTATAGTATCCCAGAGCTTTCTTCCATTCTTGTTAATAGCTGCGAGATACATGTCGCCGTTGCTGCTGCCAGCAGCAATGAATACTGAAGTATCGTACCAGGCCCTGTTGAACAAGCCATTCCTTTCAGAGGCATATTCCATTACTGAAGTTTTCTCTTTCGAGAGTTTCAGGAGAAAAGGATTCCCGCTTTCTTTACCGCAGGCAACTATTCCGGAATCGGGAGAAGAAGATATATAGTATGCATTGCCCGGACCAAATGACTTCTCCCATAAAAAGCTGCTGCTCTCCTTTTTGCAAGAGAACCCGAGAAAAACAATCAATAAGAAAATAAGAACCTTTTTCATGAACTTCATTTCTACTCGAGAGCCTCAGCCAGTTCGTCGGTCATCTCAAGATTATGATAAACATTCTGGATATCATCATCATCTTCAAGAACTTCAATAAATTTAAGAACTTTTTTTGCCGAATCGACATCAAGCTTCTTGGTATCATTCGGGATTCTTTTCAATGCTGCCTCTTCAGCTTCAATGCCAAGCTCGGCAAGTTTTTTGCTTATGCTTCCGAAATTTTCCTTGGCACAGGTAATGGTAATTGTATCGCCATCGACATCAAAATCTTCAGCTCCGGCATCAATCATTTCAAGTTCAATATCATCAAGTGAAAGACCTTCGTTCTTGATAGTGAAGATACCTTTCCTGTCAAAGAGGAAAGCAAGCGAACCGTTTGTACCAAGGTTTCCACCATATTTATTGAAAGCCGACCGGATTGAAGCAACTGTCCTGTTGTTATTATCGGTCAGACATTCTGCAAAGACTGCGATGCCGTGAGGAGCATAACCCTCAAAGGAAATCTCGATATAACTTACGGCATCAGCGCCAACAGCCTTTTTGATGGCTCTTTCAATATTATCCTTTGGCATGTTAGCACCTTTTGCATTCTGTACTGCAAGCCTCAGCCTGGAGTTTGTATCAGGATCGCCTCCACCCTCTTTTGCGGCAATAATTATCTCCTTGATGATCTTGGTAAATTTCTTTCCTCTCTTGGCATCGGTTGCCCCTTTCTTCCTTTTAATGGTGGACCATTTATTGTGACCTGACATACAATAGGTTTTAATTATTATGAATGCAAAATTAAATATTTCTTTAATACCTCAATCATACTTTATACTTTTGTGCGAATGAATAAGTAATGACAGATGACTGTATGAATACTATGAACAATGTTCCGCGTATCTTTAAATAGGTGAATAAGAAGTATCGATGATTAAAAACGTATATATAGAGACTTATGGTTGCCAGATGAATGTGGCTGACAGTGAAGTGGTTATGTCAATCCTCTCGGAAGCCGGATTTAAGCTTGCAGCAGATATAAATAATGCAAATCTGATACTAATCAACACATGTTCAATCAGGGATAATGCCGAACAGCGTATCTGGAGCAGGCTCAGGACAATAAAGCATCTAAGAAGGAAAAACGGAGATCTGATTGTCGGTTTGCTGGGATGTATGGCAGAGAGGCTTAAGGAGAATCTGCTTGAAACCGAGCAGCTTGTCGATATTGTGGTGGGCCCCGATGCTTACCGTCAGCTGCCTCAGCTGGTAGACGAGGCAGGGAGCGGACATAAAGCAGTAAATGTTCTCCTTTCTCGCGATGAGACGTATGCCGATATATCGCCGGTAAGGATGGATAAAAACGGAGTATCGTCATTCGTTTCTATCATGCGCGGCTGCAATAATATGTGTGCCTACTGCGTGGTTCCATATGTAAGGGGAGCTGAGAGAAGCCGCAACCCGGAATCAATCATCCGTGAAGTAAGGGAATTGTATGATAACGGATACAGGGATGTAACACTGCTCGGGCAGAATGTCGATTCCTACTCCTGGAAAAACGGGGATAAAGCGACCGGATTTGCTGAATTGCTTAAACTTACTGCAATGGTAAGTCCCCGGTTAAGAGTTAGATTTTCCACATCGCATCCCAAGGATATCTCTGATAACCTGCTTGAAACCATTGCCCGTCACGATAATATCTGCAGGCATATTCATCTGCCGGCTCAGAGCGGAAGTAGCCGGATCCTTAAGCTCATGAACCGGGAGTATTCGAGAGAGTGGTACATGGACCGGATCAGGGCTATTCGATCTTATATTCCTGATTGCGCCCTCTCGACAGATATGATCACCGGATTCTGCACCGAAACCGAAGATGACCACCGGAATTCCCTTTCACTCATGGAATGGGCGGGATTCGATTTCGCCTATATGTTCAAGTATAGTGAAAGGCCCGGAACAAAAGCTGCAAGGAAATTTAAAGACGATGTGCCTGATGAAATAAAGACAAGAAGGCTGAATGAAATAATCGCCCTTCAGAATAGGCTTTCGGCACACTCCAAAAGAAATGATGTCGGAAAAATATTTGAGGTGCTGGCAGAAGGAACTTCAAAAAGATCTTCTGAGCATCTTTCAGGAAGAACATCCCAGAACAAGGTAGTGGTCTTCCCTAAAGAAAACTCAAGAAAAGGAGAATATATCAGTGTGGTGATAGAAAGATCGACCTCTGCAACCCTTATCGGCAAAATAGTCAATAAATAACTCTTGTCCATTACCAAGCTTAAATGTACCTTGCGTACTCAATTAATATAATTATGAAAAGTAAATATGTTCTTCTGGTCCTGCTCTCATTATTTGTTTATGTTCTTCCTGTCTCCGGACAAAAAGAAAACAAAAAGAAGGTTCTAACGGGTTATGTAACTGATGCAAACGGGAATCCTGTAGAAGGGGCTATGATCCTGATCGATAAGATAAATACAAATATCCTTACCGACAACAAGGGCTTTTACAGGGTAAAAGTAAAACCAGGTGCAAAATTATTAACCGCATTCACGCTTACCACAGGTTCAGCTGAAACAGATATCAGCGGACGCACCTCTATAGACCTTTCGTTAAACGGCATTTTAAAAAGTCAGCCGGACAATCATGTTAAAGATGAAAAAATCAATATCGGATATGGCACAGCTGAAAGGAAGGACATCAATTCGCAGGTCAATAGGGTGAATACCACTGCGGATAAGTATGCATCCTATTCTAATATATATGACATGTTAAAAGGTACAGTACCGGGTTTACAGGTCATTGGAAAAAGTATTATGGTTCAGGGTCTGGGTACTCCGGGTAACAGCGAGCCTCTTTTAGTAGTTGATGATAATATTGTTTCATCGATCGATGATATCCACCCATCTCAGGTAAAGTCAGTCGATGTGCTAAAGGGAGCATCGGCCTCTATTTATGGTTCAAGAGGTGCAAATGGTGTTATAATCATTCATCTGAAAGGACGCTCGGAAATGAAATAGATCCAGACTATTTATCCTTCTTTTTTATTTCGATCATCAATTCATTAAGCTGCTGGTCTGATATTTCCGCCGGTGTATCAAGCATCACATCCCTTCCTGAGTTATTTTTTGGGAAGGCGATGAAATCGCGGATTGAATCCTGGCCGCCGAACATGGCAACCCACCTGTCGAAGCCGAACGCAATTCCTCCATGAGGCGGTGCCCCGTACTTAAATGCATTGAGCAGGAATCCAAACTGATTATTTGCCTCTTCCTCAGTAAATCCAAGAACCTTAAACATAAGTTTTTGNNNAAGGGATGGTGCATCGCGTAATAGCGATTTGTCCCTTCATCCCACTCCAGCAGCGGAAAATCGACTACCCATAAAGGAACAAAAGTATCTTTCTTTCTTAATCCGAGCCTGTTTCCCATTTCCAGCCGCAGTTCAGAAAGAGCGGCAAGAGTTTTATTTCTTTCTCCTGCAAGAATAAGAACAAGATCTCCCTCCTTTGCATTTATAGCTACAGCCCATTTTCTCAATTCTTCAGGGTTATAGAATTTATCTGCTGATGATTTATATCCATCTGCTCCGCACTTCAGATAAACCATGCCTTTTGCTCCGATCTGTGGACGCTTTACAAATTCAGTAAGCTCATCGAGCTGTTTCCTGGAATAATCAGCACATCCTTCAGCGCAAATTCCCCCAATATATTCTGCACCGTCAAAAACCTGGAATCCATGTCCTTTGACAGTTGTGGTAAGCTCTTTGAATTTCATCCCAAAGCGGAGGTCGGGCTTATCAGAACCGTAATTTGCCATAGCTTCTCTGTATGGAAGCCTTTTGAAAGGTTCTTTGAATTCGATTCCCCTGATCTGCCTGAAAAGAAATTTTGCGAGCCCCTCGAATGTGTCGAGTATATCGTCTCTTTCAACGAACGACATTTCGCAGTCGATCTGGGAGAATTCCGGCTGTCTGTCTGCTCTCAGGTCCTCATCGCGGAAACATTTCACAATCTGGAAGTATTTATCGAAGCCTGCAACCATAAGCAGTTGCTTGAGAGTCTGGGGCGATTGGGGAAGTGCGTAGAAAGTTCCGGGTTGCATCCTGCTGGGAACAACAAAATCGCGTGCTCCCTCGGGAGTGGATTTAATAAGAATTGGCGTTTCCACCTCAACAAAACCTATCGAATCCATATATTTCCGAACCTCCTGAGACACCTTGTGGCGAAGCATTATATTGTTTTTCACGGAACTTCTCCGAAGGTCGAGGTACCGGTATTTCATCCTGATCTCTTCACCCCCGTCAGTCTCCTCCTCAATTGTAAACGGTGGCAGCTCGCTTCGGTTCAGGATTACAAGCCTGGAGACTTCAATCTCGACCTCTCCAGTCGGAATTTTAATATTTTTATTGCTCCGCTCCTTTACTTTCCCTGAAGCCTGAACCACAAATTCACGGCCCAGTTTCCTTGCCTGCCCGCACAGTTCATGATCTGCCTCCATATTAAATACCAGCTGTGTTATCCCGTATCTGTCGCGGAGATCGACAAAGGTCATTCCACCAAGATCTCTCGATTTCTGAACCCATCCGCAAAGAATAATTTCCTGCCCTTCATTACTCATGTTTAGCTCGCCACACGTGTTTGTCCTGTACATTTCAAAATTGTTAAGTTTCAGCAAAAGTAAGTAAATTATTAGTTTGAAAAGTGAAACAAAATTCTCAATTAACTTTGTACTTTTAA
>PMIG01000095.1:0-207 GCA_003157055.1 Bacteroidales bacterium
GCTCAACAGGGAGGAATGGTATCTCTTCTATCTTTTTATTATCCTTTTTTTCGACCTTCAGCCCTTTTAAAAAATCGGAATAAACTATATTATTTTCAGCCTGGTATTCAAATATCTTCATGGCTGTATCATGGAACGACTCCTGATCAGCAATATCGAATATCATGTCTTTGATTCCCGGTTTCATTTGCCGGGAAAGGTTAATGA
>PMIG01000095.1:276-13772 GCA_003157055.1 Bacteroidales bacterium
GAACTGGAGTACCCGCCTATCTTATAAAAGGAATTTGTAAAGTTATTGTCGAGAAGCCTAACATCACCAAGAGTTCCATCATTATCAATAGTAATATCGGGGCCAGGCGTTCCATGAGTGGAGATCTTGGAATCATTTGAGAAAGTAAATCCCAGAGCATAATAATCTGTTGTCCCGTAAAGCCTGTTATCAATTGTGACAGACCCTGAGGTATTTGTATCATTTCCCTTTCTGCAGCCTGCCNNGCAGAAGAACCACAAACAATATAACAGCTAAAATCTTTTTCATGACTACTGCAAAGATAACGGATTTTAAGGAGTCTTATTTCTGTAAAGCTCAATGGAATTATAAAATAAAAGGAGGTCACATTCTCAAGTAACCTCCTTTAATATATTTCGCCGTTGCACCGTTGTGCCGTCGCACCGTTGCACCCTTTCTTATTCTCCTCTTATAGCTGTGATTCCCGGAAGCTTTTTCCCTTCCATATACTCGAGCATTGCGCCGCCGCCGGTTGAGACATAGCTTACTTTGTCGGCAAGCCCGTTCTTGTTGATGGCTGCAACAGAGTCGCCTCCTCCGATAAGGCTATAGGCGCCGTTTGCCGTTGCTGCTGCAATAGCTTTTGCAATAGCAGTAGTTCCTTTTGAGAACTTCTCCATTTCAAAAACGCCCATCGGTCCGTTCCAGAGGATAGTCTTCGATTTTCCGATTACTTCAGAGAACTCCTTTATAGTCTTGTCTGCAATGTCGAGTCCGAGCCATCCGTCAGGTACTGCATCAACTGCAGTCACATTGGTGTTAGCCTCATTATCAAACTTATCGGCATTCAGGCTATCGACCGGCAGATAAATGTTTACTCCCTTTTCCTTTGCTTTTTGAATGATTTTCAGAGCCAGGTCAAGCTTATCATCCTCGCAGAGTGATTTCCCGATCTTTCCTCCCTGAGCCTTGATGAAAGTATAGGTCATGCCTCCGCCTATAATGAGGTTATCGACCTTGTTAAGCAGATTTTCGATAAGCATTATCTTGTCTGAAACTTTTGCGCCTCCCATGATTGCGGTGAACGGATGCTGAGGATTATTCAGGACCTTGTCCATCGCAGCCAACTCGCTGTTGATAAGAAAACCGAACATGATCTTGTCTTTCGGAAAATAATCGACAATTACAGCGGTTGTCCCGTGAGCCCTGTGAGCCGTTCCGAATGCATCGTTGACATAAACGTCGGCATAGCTGGCCAGTTTCCTGGCAAACTCTTTCTGCTTTAGTTTCAACTCGGCTTTGGCGGCTTTCTTCTCCTCGTCGGTTGCGGTCTCCGGGAGTATGGGTTTGCCTTCTTCTTCAGGATAGAATCTGACATTCTCGAGAAGCAGAACCTCGCCGGGCTTCAGTGCTGCAGACATCTTAACTGCTGATTCACCAAGACAGTCGTCGGCAAAGAGAACTTTCTGCCCGAGATATTTTTCAAGAACAGGTAGAACAGGTTTAAGTGAATATTTCTCCATTCTTCCTTCGGGTCTGCCAAGATGCGACATGAGAATGACGGAACCGCCATCCTTAAGTATCTTATTGATTGTCGGCAATGCACCCCTGATACGGGTATCGTCAGTAACAACGAAAGTCTTCTTATCGAGAGGTACATTGAAATCAACCCTTACAATTGTTTTAATTCCTTTGAAATTGAAGTCCTGGATCATTTTCATATAAAGTGGTTTTTGGTTATTTGTATTTTGTCCAAACAGGGAAAGGGACAAAGATAATTATTTAATAATTCAAGCAAACAGGATGGCTGAGTGGCATTATAAATTTTTAATCCGGCATTTCGGGATCAACATTCTTCCCATTCATTGCTGTTTGAACCTTAAAGAGGAATTGTTTGTTTCCTGAACTGAAAAGTTTGACTAATTTTGAAAAAAAACTATGGCAAAGACAGCGTTTAAAGGTAGCCCGGTAAATACTTCCGGAAACCTTCCATCAACTGGCAGCAAGGCTCCTGAATTTTCACTTGTGAAATCAGATCTCGGAATACTTACTCTTTCAGAACTTAAAGGCAAAAAGCTTATCCTGAATATTTTCCCAAGCCTCGACACTTCAGTATGCGCGACATCGGTCAGAAAATTTAACCAGCTTGCAGCAGGCAAAGAAAACGCAAGAGTGCTGGCAATTTCAAAGGACCTCCCCTTTGCTCATGGAAGATTCTGCACAACTGAAGGAATTACCAATGTTGTCACTCTTTCGGGATTTCGCGATGAGAATTTCGGTAAGAAATATGGCGTGCTCATGAAAGATGGCCCATTGGCAGGACTTTACGCAAGAAGCATTGTTGTAATAGATGAGACAGGGAAGGTGATTTATACCCAGCTTGTTCCTGATATCACACAGGAACCGGATTATGACAGTGCAATGAAAGCAATCGGATAATCTTCAAATCTGTAATTGTATTAAAAGCTCGCTAATGGATTTTTCTCATATACCGGGACATAAGGAGACTATCGACCATTTTATCCGTTCTGTAAAGGAAGGAAGGGTAAGCCATGCCCAGCTTCTGACCGGACCTGAGGGGTGCGGCTCCCTGGCCCTTGCCCTGGCTTATGCAAAATATGTAAGCTGTGAGAACAGAAGTGAAACCGATTCCTGTGGAACATGCAAATCGTGCGTGAAATATGAAAAGATGATCCATCCCGATCTTCATTTCGTGTTCCCGGTAACTAAGAATAAGAAAGAATCAGAGCCTGTCAGCGATTCATATATTGAGGAGTGGCGGGAATTTGTAAAACTCTCTCCGTATTTCACAATCAATAACTGGCTCGACTTAATAGAGGTGGGTAATGCCCAGGGTCTTATATTCGCATCTGAAGCAGGCGAGATCATTAAAAAGCTCAACCTCAAGTCTTTTGAATCGGATTTCAAGATAATGATCATCTGGCTTCCGGAGAAAATGCATCTGGCGACGGCCAACAAGCTTCTGAAGATGATCGAGGAACCGCCGGAAAAGACCCTATTCCTCCTGGTTTCGGACGAACCCGACAAGATAATTCCTACTCTGGTTTCGAGATGCCAGCTGATAAGGATACCTGTGTTCACCGACAATGAAATCGACGCTTACCTTATTAAGACTTATAACTGCAGCAAGGAGAAAGCACAGGAAATATCAAAAGTAGCTAACGGCAATATAATCAGAGCTGCGGAGCTGCTTGAGCACGAAGACTCCTCGCTTCAGAATCTTGAGAAATTCAAAAAGCTGATGCGTTTTGCCTGGAAAAGGGATATCATCTCAGTCATCAGCTGGTCGGAAGAGATAGCCGGAACAGGAAGGGAAGCACAGAAGAATTTTATCTCATATTCCCTGAGGCTGCTGCGCGAAAACCTGATGCTCTCACTCGGCCAGTTGAAAAATGACCTGGTATTCCTTGCCGGTGAAGAAGCCTCTTTTTCAAATAATTTTCATCCATTTATAAACCGGGAAAATATCGGACAGCTTACCGATGAATTCAACATTGCATATTCACATGTCGAAGCCAACGGCAATGCAAAAATCATCTTTCTCGACCTGGGGCTGAAAGTTACAAAGCTGATCCGCTGAATGTATCGGAATTATTGAATTTGATGCAATTATTCATTACTTTTGCGCGGTAATTTGTTACTGATTTACTTGTATGACAGAGAATGAAGAATTACAAGGGCAGACGGGTGAAGATATCCACATGCCTGATATAACATATAAGCCCGGGTACAATAAACTTGATTCTTTTAACTGGCTTAGCGAAATACCGGAAGCTTGCGATGGCCTCGATATCATTGAGATCCGCTTTAAAAACACCCGAAAGGGCTTTTACAGGAATGTCAACGGCCTGAGGCTCGAGATTGGTGATGTTGTAGCTGTTGAGGCTTCACCCGGTCATGATATTGGTAGGGTTTCGATGGTTGGAAACCTAGTCAGGGAACAGTTCAGGGAGCTTAAAACCCAGCCCTCTCCTGATGACATAAAGAAAGTATACCGCAAAGCCAAGGCTGTCGATATTCAGAAATGGGAGGAGGCTAAGAAACTTGAAACTCCTACCATGCTCAGGTCAAGAAAGATCTCCGAAGAGCTGAAGCTGAACATGAAGATCGGCGATGTCGAATACCAGGGCGATAAAACAAAAGCTATCTTCTATTATATAGCTGATGAGAGGGTGGATTTCAGGCAGCTGATAAAGGTTCTTGCCGATGAATTCAAGGTCAGGATAGAGATGCGTCAGATCGGCGCACGCCAGGAGGCAGGCAGAATAGGTGGAATAGGGTCCTGCGGAAGGGAGCTCTGCTGCTCGACGTATATCACTAGTTTTATTTCAGTTACAACGACTCACGCTAAATACCAGGAGCTCTCGCTCAACCCGCAGAAGCTGGCCGGACAATGCGGAAAGCTGAAATGCTGCCTCAATTTCGAGGTAGATTGCTATGTCGACGCGCAACGATCATTTCCTCCCAGAGATATTCCTCTGGAGACAACCGATGCCACGGCATATTTCCTGAAAATGGAAGTACATAAAGGAGTTTACTGGTATTCCACCGACCCTCACTCAACAGCAAACATGATTGCGATCCCTGTTCAGAGAGTACGGGAAATACAGGCTATGAACAAAAAAGGGATCAAGGCAGAAAAGTTCCTGATACATGATGAATCATGGGACTCGACTCCTGTTTCGGAAGATCTTCTGGAGAATAACAGCCTCACAAGGTTTGATCCTGCTCCCTCAGGAAACAACCAGCATAAACATTCACACCGAAGGAAAAACAGGCGGTTCAATGATAAGAAAAACAATAAATAGCATACTCTTTATACCTGTTCTGGCAATTCTTGCACTGAGCTGCACACACAGCAAAAATGTCATATTTACAGATTCTGCAGCAATGCCAAATTCAACCTGGAGTCTCTCAAACAACCCCGACTTCAGGATAACTGTTAATGACTCGACAACCAGGACTAACATTTTTTTCAATATCCGGACCGGTTCAAAGTATCCGTTTCGCAATATCTGGCTCTTTGTTACAGCCACTTCACCGAATGGAAAAACAAGTATCACTGATACGCTTCAGTATATCCTTGCCGACGAAAAGGGAAGCTGGTACGGAAAAGGCTTTGGAGATATCCATGAATTGAAGCTCCCTTACAGGCAAAATGTATTTTTCCCTGCTAAAGGCACTTATCATTTCAAGATTCAGCATGGCATGCGTACTGAAGATCTTACAGGCGTTTATGATATTGGAATAAGGGTTGAAAAAACCGGAAGGTAAATTTTAACAGGTGGCAAAGCATAAACTGGCCAGGTGGGTGGAACTGGGAACATTCAGGAATGTAATCCAACCCGAAGCAGGATCCCCTCTCGGGAAGGAGCACCACATCAAAGGTAAATGGAATAAGGAGATATTCGGAAATGACAATCCGGTTATTCTCGAACTTGGTTGCGGAAAAGGGGAATACACAGTCGGTCTTGCAGAAAGATTTCCAAACAATAATTATGTCGGCATTGACATCAAGGGTTCCAGGATGTGGCGCGGAGCAAAAACGGCTGATGATAAAAAGCTCCTGAACACAGCATTCCTAAGAACCAGGATCGAATTCATTAACTCTTTTTTTGCAGAAGACGAAGTGGATGAGATGTGGATAACTTTCCCTGATCCCCAGCTTGAAAATCGAAATTCGAATAAAAGGCTCACATGTCCGTGGTTCCTGAACAAATACCGTTCTTTTCTCAAAGACAACGGAATAATTCACCTTAAAACAGATAATCCGGAACTTTACAATTATACAAAATCACTAGTTGAAAAGAACGGGTTGGAAATTGTCTCGGCTATGGGTGACCTGTATAGTGAAAAACCTGGTGACGATATCCTTTCAATCAGGACATATTATGAAAGCATCTTCCTGAAGGAGAGGCATAAAATATGTTATCTTGCCTTCCGGCTCGATAAAAACAGGATCATAGAAGATGGCACGGCAAAAATCAACTGAAAATAGTGATTTCTTTTCACGCGTTTATGAAGTGACAAAATTAATCCCGTATGGCAGGATTACTTCCTATGGGGCAGTTGCCCGATATCTGGGCTCAGGTCGGTCAGCCCGAATGGTAGGCTGGGCGCTTAACTCATGCCACTCGAGACCTGAATTCATCCCGGCCCACCGGGTCGTTAACAGGAAAGGTCTGCTCACAGGAAAGCACCATTTCGGCAATTCAACTACTATGCAGCAGCTTCTGGAAAATGAAGGCTTCATCGTCGAGGATGATCAGGTTCTTGACTTCTCTGAAAAATTCTGGGATCCTCAGAAGGAACTCAAATGAACATTTTGTGATAATAAAAAAAAGTGGTAAAATTGCACCTTGTTTATAATTAATTTAAATAAAAATAACATCTATATTATAATTCAATGTTTTCAAAAGATCAGGTCCTAAATGCTCTTAAGAAGGTAATCCATCCCGAAAAGGGAAAAGACATTGTATCCCTTGGAATGGTTTCGGAAATCTCCTTTAATGATAGCGGTATATCATTGACAATAACCCCCGATAAATCAAATGACCCATTTATCTCTTCAATAAAAAGCACAATAGTACGAACGCTTAAAGAAGCTTTGGGTCCGGATGTTGTTATAACCAATATCGATGTAAAACCAAAAGAAATAGTAGCGAAACATGATGCAAATTCTGACGATCCATTACGGGGTATAAGGAATATTATAGCAATATCATCCGGTAAAGGCGGGGTCGGCAAAACGACTGTAGCAGTTAACCTTGCAATAGCTCTCGCAAGAAAAAAGTACAGGGTTGGGCTCCTTGATGCTGACGTGTTTGGTCCATCGGTTCCGATTATGTTCGACGCTGAAAAATACAGGCCTGAGGTAAAAAGGGTTAATAACACTGATATAATTGTTCCGCTTACAAAATATGGCGTTAAGGTTCTCTCGACAGGTTTTTTTGTCGACCCTGCCGAGGCAGTTGTCTGGAGAGGCCCCATGGCTTCAAGTTTTCTGAAGCAGATGATGGTCCAGGGAGAATGGGGGGAACTCGATTTCCTGCTTGTCGATCTTCCTCCGGGAACGAGTGATATCCATCTTACACTCGTTCAGGAAACAGCTGTCACCGGAGCAATAATCGTGACCACTCCGCAGGAAGTAGCGCTTGCTGATGCTATCAAGGGAATTGCCATGTTCAGGAGCGAAAAGATCAATGTTCCGGTACTTGGCCTTATTGAGAATATGTCGTGGTTCACGCCGGCCGAATTGCCAAATAATAAATATTTCATATTCGGGAAAGAAGGAGGAAGGAAGCTTGCAGAAAAGGCAGGCGTTCCGCTTCTGGGACAGATACCGCTTATTCAGAGCATCTGCGAAAGCAGCGACAAGGGAGAACCTGTTGCTTTGGGGAATTCTCCTGCAGGCAAAGCCTTTATGACAATTGCGGATGCCGTGGTTGAAAAGGTAAACCTCAGGAACAAGGATCTGAGGCCCACAATAAAAGTAGAATTAAACAAATAAAATATGGCAGAATCAAAATTCATTAAAGAACGCGTCATGAAAGCTCTTGAGAGGGTAAGACCTTACCTGCAGTCTGATGGTGGCGACATCGAACTGATCGAAGTTGCAGATGACATGTCTGTGAAGGTAAAGCTTACCGGTGCCTGTCATGGCTGTCCATACAGCATGCAGACTCTCAAAGCAGGTGTTGAACAGGCCATCATGAAGGAGGTTCCTGAAATCAAGAGAGTTATTTCAGTCTGAAAGAGCCCGGCTTCTCAAATTTATTTACCTTTGAAATACTATAGACCCTTTAAGTCAGTTTATAGTATTAAATGTTATCTATTGCCTTCAGTCAAAGCATCATATAAATATCTGGCGCTTTTGGGCCTGTTATTCTTTCCGACAAATTGCTCGGTTGAAAAGAACACTCCTTCCAGCAGGTTTTACCAAAGCACGACTTCCAGGTACAACATATACTTTAACGGGAACGAGAGCTTTAAATCCGGAGTAGCAAAAGTTAATAAGGGTTATACCGAGGATTATGCTGAATTGCTCCGGGTATTTGAATACAGCGACCCTGCTTCACCTTCCAGGTGCTCAGCCGATATGGAAAGGGCGATTCAAAAAGCATCAAAGCTGATATCTTTAAAATCAATGACTGCCAAGCCTGAAATAAAGGACAGAACCAAAATCACTCCGAAGGATCAGGCGCTTCTTGACAGGAAAGAATATAACGAATGGGTCGACGACAGCTACCTGCTTATAGGTAAGGCCCACTTTTACAAACAGGAGTATAATGAAGCCACTGCCGTGTTTGATTATTGCATAAAGGAAGCTAACGATCCCAAAATTAAAAAGGAAGCCGCAATCTGGCTTTCAAGAGTTTACAACGAGACTGGAAAATATCCTGAAGGGTTCCGCACACTTAATGAAATGGATATCAAAAATGAATCATCCAGGTTGTTAAAATCAATGTATTACTCAACGCTTGCCGATTTATTCATAAAACAAAAAAAATACTCGGAAGCTGTCGATCCTTTAAGTCAGGCTATCAGGCTTGTATCAGGAAAGCGTGCCAGGTACAGGCTTACTTACTTGCTGGCTCAACTCAACGAAAGGGCTGGAAATGCAGAGAGGGCTATCATTCTTTATCGTAAAGTTACCAAAATGAACCCGCCATACGATGTTGAATTCAATGCCCAGATAAACATAGCCGGAGTCTTTGATGTAAACGCAGGGAACCCCAAGGAAATCCGAAAAGTACTTGAAAAAATGCTTCGGGATTCCAAGAACAAGGATTTTCTTGACCAGATATATTATGCTCTCGGAAATCTCTCGATGAAAGAAGGAAACGAAAAAGAGGCTCTTGGTTTTTTCAAGAAATCCGCTTCTTCACGGTCGAGCAATTCAAACCAGAAAGGAAGGACTTTCCTGGCATTGGCTGATTTTTATTTTAACAAAACAGACTTCATGAAAGCCGGGAAATATTATGACAGTACTGTATATTTTATTGATCAGAAAAATCCTGATTATCAGCTTATAAGAGCAAAATCACAAAATCTGAATATTCTTGTTTCCCAGCTTGAGATAATTCAGAAGGAAGATTCGCTGCAGAAAGTGGCTGCAATGCCGGAAAATGAGAGAAGCAACCTCATTGCATCAATTATTGGAAAAATAGTCAAGGATGAAAGCGAGGGCAAGACAAAAAACTATACCGATATGTCCAATATAGGCCAGTATTATGAAAACGAGAGACGTTCGCAGAATAATATTGACCAGGAAGGCAAATGGTATTTTTATAACCAGACAGCCCTGACATTCGGCAGGACTGAATTCAGGAGAAGATGGGGCGACAGGAAGCTGGAAGATAACTGGAGGAATGCAAACAAGTCAAGGATAAATACATCGCAGGAGAGCAACGGATCTGAAGGAAATGTCCAGGCAGGGAAAGATACTACCAAGGCTGCACTCAATAATAAAAGTCCTGAATTCTATCTTAAAAATCTTCCTCTTACAGATTCACTGCTTGCACTTTCAAATGCGAAAATAGCCAAAGCATATTTTAATGCGGGAAAAGCCTATGCTGAAAAATTATCAGACACACTGAAGGCTACGGAAATATTTGAGAAGCTTATTTCACGATACCCGTCAAGCGATCTTGTACCTGAAACTCTTTACAATCTCTATAAATGCAATAAAAATATAAACAATCCCAGAGCCGAAACTTTCAGGCAAAGCCTGCTGACAAAATATCCCGCAACGGAGTTTGCAAAGATACTTTCCGATCCCGGGTATTACAGGAAAAAACTTGATGCCATGAAAATGGCTGAGAATCTCTATGAGAAGGCGTATGCTTCTTATTCTTCAGCGGATTTTGCATCTGCTATCTCAGTTTGTGAGGATGCCGTAAAAACCTATAAACAAGACCCGCTAGCTCCGAAATTCATGCTGCTCCATGCTTATTGCATTGCAAGAACAAGCGATGAAAGAAGTTTCAAGGAAGATCTTTCCAAGGTTGTCAAGGGATGGCCTGAAAGCAGTGAGAGCAAAAAAGCAGGTGAAATAATTGCCTATCTTAATCAGAAGCTTCCCGAGCTAAAGGTTGAAGAAGACAAGCAGATTGCAGCCGAATTATACATGCAGGATACCACTTCCAGCCAGGTTTTCATTCTGGTTATAAATGATCCCAGATTTAATATAAACCTTGCTTCATTTGATGTTATCAGCCACAATATTGATAATTACACGAATAAAAACTACAAGACCGAAGGAATACTTGTCGATAATAAATATGTTACCATCACGGTTTCCGGGTTCAGGGATTATGCGGAAGCTATTGGATACTATAATTCTTTCAATATTGAAAAGCTTGTAAGGAACGTCTCTAAATCAAATATGTATTCGTTTATCATTGCCAAGGGCAATCTTGAAATGCTTAATAAGGATAAAAATCCCGACAGGTACCTGTTGTTTTTCAGGGAGCACTATCTCAAAAATGCGGGAAAATAATTGGGAAATATGCGCCGAAATGACGTTCTGAAAAAGAAATGAGAAAAATAAAAATATTGTGGACTGATGATGAGGTAGAAGCTCTGAAGCCTCATATAATCTTCCTCGAAGATAAGGGATATGAAATAGATACCTGCTCCAACGGCAATGATACCATCGACCTTGTGAGGCAGAATTCCTACGACCTGATCTTTCTGGATGAAAACATGCCTGGCCTCAGCGGCATCGAGACTCTCAGGCTCATCAGGGAAATCCGGACCGACATTCCAGTTGTCATGATAACAAAAAGTGAGGAGGAAGAGCTGATGGAGACAGCTATAGGATCTGAAATAGCAGATTACCTTATTAAGCCTGTAAAGCCAAAACAGATACTTCTTGCAATAAAAAAGATATTAGACCAGAAAAGGCTTGTAACAGAAAAGACAACTACTGATTACCGCCAGGAGTTCAACCACATAGGCAATCTCATTGCCTCAGCTCGCAGCTGCCGGGAATGGTCAGAGCTTTACCGTAAAATAGTATTCTGGGAATCGGAGCTTGAAAAATCTACTGACCCCGGAATGTCTGAGATACTGAAAATGCAGGAAAATGAAGCTAATAATTCCTTCTCNNCTGTCCCCATCATTATTCACAAAAAAGATATTTCCGCAGATCAGCACTAACCGTCCTCTCTTTTTTATCCTGATCGATAATCTGCGGTTCGACCACTGGAAATTAATTTCATCTGAACTATTGGGCCTTTTCAGAATAGTCGAGGAGGATATTTATTACAGCATTCTTCCTACGGCAACGCAGTATAGCCGTAATGCTATTTTTGCAGGCATGATGCCTGATCAGATAGCCAGGACCATGCCGCAATACTGGATTAACGATGACGAGGAAGAAGGAAAGAATAAATTCGAAGAGGAGCTCTTCAGAAACCAGCTTGCACGTAAAGGACTGAAGTACAAATGGTCTTATTGCAAGATAAGCAGCGGACCCGAGGGGAAAAAAGCAAATGAGCGAATAAATCAAATGCTTGATAACGATATTAATATCCTTGTCTATAATTTTGTTGATATACTTTCACATGCGCGAACTGATATTGGCCTTATAAGAGACCTGGCCGAAGATGAATCTGCATACAGAAGCCTGATACACTCCTGGTTTATTCATTCCTCGCTTTTTGAAATGCTTAAAATCCTGTCTTCCCACCGGGTAAGAGTTATCTTCAGCACCGACCATGGCACTATAAGGGTTCAGAATGCAGTGAAAGTGATCGGCGATAAACAAACTTCATCAAATCTCCGTTATAAATCAGGCCGGAACCTTGATTATGATCCTGAAAAGATTTTTGAAATTATTAGTCCCGCAAAAGCTCTGCTTCCAAAAACCAACATCACTACGAAGTATATCTTTGCAACAAATAAGGATTTTCTTATCTATCCCAATAATTTCAACCATTATGCAGGTTATTACAGGAATACTTACCAGCATGGAGGGATATCTCTTCAGGAGATGCTACTACCTGTTGCTACCCTTGAACCTGTTTCATAATAATTACGGTGTAAGATGAATATAGTGATAAAGACAAAAAGAGAGATTCGCTCCGCTGTCAGAAAACTGCTGGATCAGACAAAGGGCAAAAGGATATATGCATTTTACGGTGCCATGGGGGCCGGCAAAACTACTATCATTAAAGCACTCTGTGAATATCTAGGTGCCGCCGACCTTGTAAGCAGCCCGACATTCACACTCGTAAATGAATACAGAACAACCGGCGGGGAATCGATGTATCACATTGACTTTTACAGGATAAAGAAACATGATGAGGTTTTCGATTTCGGCATAGAGGAGTATCTGACAGGAGAAAAATATTGTTTCATGGAATGGCCCGAGCTTGTTGAGGATATCCTTCCTGAAGAAACTGTAAGAGTCAGAATTTCAGTGGAAGAAAATGAAGAGCGTATGCTTTTAGTTTCCTGATCAATCTTATTTTGCATCGGACTTCAATTTTTTTATCTTTGGTGAAATAACAAAATCCCCGTGATGAACGATAAGGGCAAAGGCGGAAAAATGCAATTTGGCAATAGTGCATATATGCCAAAAGAGGAGCATCTTGAAACTGCTGTAAGGTTCAGAAGGATTTCGATCGGAATACCTTCCGATGCAACCGATGACGAAAAAAGAGTTGCACTGACACCTGAAGCTGTCAACCTGCTTGTTGAATCCGATAATGAGGTGATCCTTCAGAAGGGTGCCGGGCTTGGCGCAAATTATACCGACAAGGACTACAGTGAAAATGGCGCTATCATTTCCGATTCCCCCGCAAGGGTTTACGGATCGGATGTAGTCATTAAAGTTGCCCCTTTTACAGAAAAGGATACCGATTACCTGAAGGGAAACCAGGTAGTGTTTTCATATCTGAATGTACTTAAGCTGAGTGAAGAGACGCTTTCGCGGCTCATCAGGAAGAAAGTGACAGCCATTGCCTTTGAGAAGATCCGCGATAATAATAATGTGCTGCCTGTTGTCGAATCAATGAGCGAAATAAGCGGAATAACATCAATTCTGCTGGCATCAGATTATCTCAGCAACCACCATGGCGGAAAAGGAGTTATGCTCGGAGGAATAACCGGGGTCACCCCTACTGAAGTCATGATACTTGGAGCAAATACTGCAGGTGAATATGCGGCTAAAGCAGCTCTTGGACTCGGCTCGCAGGTAAAGATCTTCGACAGCTCGCTTCAGAGGCTACGGAAATTTGAATCTATGGCAGGCCAGAGGCTTCAGACCTCAGTCTTTCATCCCCAGGTTCTCAAAAAAGCGCTGAAGTCGGCCGACGTTGTGATCGGAGCTATTGAACTTGACGATCTGAAACCATGGTATTATATAACCGAGGAAATGGTGCGCACAATGAAAAAAGGGTCAGTCATAATCGACCTGAGTATCGACCGTGGAGGCTGCATAGAGACTACCGAATGCAGGGCAATGAAAGATCCTGTTTATGAAAAAC
>PMIG01000045.1:0-1420 GCA_003157055.1 Bacteroidales bacterium
TCAAGAAAAAATAGAAAACAACAGGCAGGGAAGTTCATTTATGCATCAAGCAAACAGAACTTGGAATGGGAATTTCTTGTCTATCTGCGTGATGTGGGCAGAAATACGGCGGCGGCGTGGCTGGATAAGCATTATGGTAAAATCGGCAATGAATCTTCCGTCGATCTCCGTTCACTTTTTCAGTGAGCCTAGGATGGATCCGGCGGCCCTCACCAGAATGGGAAAAGTTTATTACATATATCTTCCCGTAATGTTGTATGCCAATTTTGTTCTATCCATACAACATTTCAATCCGTAATAATTAAGGACTGAACTCTAACTTAACATGTGATACAAGTATTAGGGGCAGGTCATTTCAATTCAAGAAGAACAGTTAAAGCTCTTAAGTCAGATGGTTGAAGACCTGAAGAAGAAGTAAAAGCATTTGGTCTTCGGAGTAAAAAAGTTTAATCCAGACAAACAGGGGGAAATTATGAAGAAAATATTACTTTCATTGTTGTTGACAGTTGTTTTTGCTATGCCCGCTTTTTCACAGATGATGGATATGCCCATGAAGGGTCATGGACAGATGATGAAAATGGGCAATATGGACATGATGGGCGGCGATATGATGTGCATGGGACACGCAGATATGATGGGGCTTACCGATGATCAGATGATGAAAATGAAGCCTTTGCACAGGGAAATGCAGAAGAAGCAAATTAGATCCACAGCTGATCTGAAACTTGCAGAAGTCGAACTTATGGAAATTATGGAAGTGAAAGATTTTGATTTGGATAAGGCCACATTAGCGGTTAAGAAAATTGAAGATATAAAAACCGCCCAGCATTTGGAAATGTTAAAACCCATGAAAGATATGCGAACTATTTNNTGAAGGATATGAAATGATGCGGTATAAGGAGTTGCCATAGAAACTCGTGATTAGCCTCTGAGGGGTTCTAAAGATTTTTCAGGGGCTTTCATTTTTTAGTTTGCTGTCAGTACAAAATTTTATGCATAGTTCACCAGTAATCGTTAATTTATGATGCTATCTACTTTGAAGAGTCGTAGGTGTACCACTCAACTTGAGCTAAGGGCACGTTTCCATTGAAATAGCAGCGTAGAGGAAAAGTTCTTACAGTTGTGTGTCACGGGGAGCCAATAAAAAAGGGGGTCCAATCCCAAAAATTGGACCCCTTACTTTAGCATTCTCCTTGCAATTTCGGTTCTTTATCTTACAGCTCAAAAATTGATATCATAAGCATCGTTGTTATCATTAGACCCCAACACGCACTGTTGTAAGAACTCTTATATTGGAAAATTCCCCTGCCAAATCCCGATCCGATTTACAATAACAACTCTGGCTTACTTCCTTCCTGTAATGTTGTGTTTCTTATTTTCCCAATTCACACAACATTTCAATCAGTAATAATCAAAAAAA
>PMIG01000045.1:1468-2669 GCA_003157055.1 Bacteroidales bacterium
TTTATAGGAGCTGTCAAACTCCGTACCGTCTATCAGGGTGCCACGGTAGTTGGTGGTCACGGTATCCGTCAATTTAGGTGTCGGTCCCTTACCCTCCTTGATCACCTTGTATTGCAAGCCGCTTGGCAGGGTCTTCACGCCCCCTTTCTTCTTATTCTCGGCAAGAAAGGCCTCGCCCTCTTTCTTATTTTTCTCAGCGACCGCTTTCATTTTCACTGCCTGCTTTTCCGCTGTCTCTTTTTGAAAGGCACTTATGATCTGAAGCATCTCGTCGGCTGTCAATGCTGTTTTAGTTCCAGTCATAACGTCTTTCACCCCCCTGGCAAACATATCCGGATCTACATCAATGGCTTGCTGTTGCATGTACTTCCCGATATCGACGCCCATGGAATAACTTAACTTGTCTTTGTCATTCTTCAGCGCAGTTCCCTCTGCAGCCCATCCCTGCCCACTCAAAAGAAAAATACTTACCAGTATTGCCAATGCTGACTTCACAGAACCTTCCTTTCTCCAGTGTTATTCATTGATAACTGAATTAATGTTTGCTACTGAGTCTTCATTTACAAGCCCGATTNNCCAGACTTTAAACTATTGAAAACCCTGTGTCTGGCCATAATTGCCTTAGGCGCTTCAGCAGTCTCAGTCTCAGACAATACTTTAGCGATGCCGTCATACTGAATTCCCTTTATTTCTTGGTCAGTTTTCGGGGGGGGAGCCTTTTGCATTGCTATCGCTACCCGGGGATTAGATAAGATGTTCAGTATCTTTTGACTATCTCTTGTTGTAGTAAAAAAGATATCCATTCCCATGTTTTTAATGAAGACTGTTGATGCGTTTGGCTCCCCATTTGTATCAACAGTGGCAATCGTGCACAAATGGCATTTGCTTATGAATTCGGCGATATGGTTGCTTAAATCGCTATCCATATATCCATATTACCCCCTATTTTTTTAGACTAATATAACAATTCTCGAAATGTTACAAGGTCATAGTAATTGCTATAATGACTTTGCACTCCTAAGAACAAATCTCGCATTGAGGGAGGAGTGCCGTTCACTGAGAGGACTTCGATCTTTCAACCCATAATCCTCAATTCTGACAACTGCTGATCACTGAACCGTTGTAGGTGTAACTGATAAAAAGTCTTTTCAATCCGGAAAGATGGTGTAAAGTAAGAAGTCCTTCCTCCTACCATGAATTC
>PMIG01000160.1 GCA_003157055.1 Bacteroidales bacterium
ACACGAAGTTCTTTAAAGTTTCCCATAATGCAGCGATTTTAAATTGATAAATAAATTAGCACGAAGTATAAAGATAAAGATTTTCAATGAAAGAAGTATGGCATGAGGCGACAGGCGTGAGGCGTGAGGCCTGAGGCGTGATGCCCAATACCTGACGCCTGATGCCTGATGCCTGATGCCTGACACCTGACGCCATATGCATTCCTATAACCAGTACATCATCCACCTGTTCTCTTTCGTTTTTCCATTTCCCGAAGGTATTATCGAGTATCTCTTTCTGCAATTCCATAGGCTTATCATGGTGTTTCAAAAGAAGATCCTGGAATGGCTTGTACATGTACTTTTTACCATTCGGTCCGCCGAACTGATCGGCATATCCGTCTGAAAAAAGATATAAGTAATCGTCTTTTTTTATTTCAACAGACTGGTTAGTGAATGGAGTAATTGATGTAACATGGATCCCGATAGGCATTCGATCGGCCTTGTACTGGATCATTCTCCCATCCCTGATAAGATAAAGCGGATTATTGGCACCTGCATAATCAAGTTTACCAGCTTTACGGTCAAGAATAACGAGAGAAATATCCATGCCATCATGTGCTTCTCCTGTCGTCCCTTTCTGCTTTAGTGCATTAATGATTTCATCACGAAGAAGGTTCAGGATGTCAGCAGCATTTTCCGGTTTCTTTGTACTTATTATTTCATCAAGAAATGCATGTCCGAGCATGCTCATAAAGGCACCCGGAACGCCATGTCCGGTGCAGTCGCCCGCAGCAAGAATGATTTTCTCATTTTTCTCGACACCCCAGTAAAAGTCACCGCTTACGATATCTTTTGGTTTGTAAAGTATAAAGTTGTCTATTCCCCAGTCAGACAGGAAGCTGATAGGCGGAAGAACAGCGGTCTGGATCCTGCTGGCATACTGAATGCTGTCAGTAATTGACTGGTTTTTCTGCTCTATTATATCTTTCTGTTTAAGTACCTCAGCGTTTTTTATTTCAAGATCAGAATTGATCATTTCTATCTGCCGCTTGCTCTCTGCCAGTTTTTGGTTTTTCTTCCTGGTTGAGATCAGTCCGAAGAGGATGCTTGCCGCTGCGAGAAGCATCAAAAAGCCGATTCCTACTGCAAATTGCCTGGCAAGTTTTTCATCTTTGAGCTGTTTCTCTTTAAGGAGTTTATCCTTTGCAAGAAGTTTGTTTTCAGTTTCAAGATTTTTTGCTGCTTCATCTTTCTGAATAAGGTTTAAACTGTCGTTTGCCTGCTGAAGCTTAAGAGATTTAATGTCCTGGACTCTTTTATTGAGCTCGAGGCGTTCCTGAACCAGAACAAGGGATTGGTTAAGCCTGGCATTTTCTGACCGGCTAAGTTCCTGTTGGTTTTGCAGGAGCAGAAACTCTTTTTCCTTTCTTTTTGCTTCTGTCTGAAGGTTTTTAAGCTGGAGCCCCTGGATCTCTTCATCAGATAATTCACTTTTAATCCTCTGCTCTGACGCCTCCATTGTAGCTACTTTACTGTTTCTTTCATTTTCTGTGTTACGGTTTGCATAATTGAGTGAATCACGGAGATTAAGGTGTTTCTCATAGTATTCAAGCGCCTTGACAAAATCATTTCCTTTTTCAAGAACTCCTGAATAATCTTTATAGCAAAGCTGAAGAACATCGAGGTTCCCTGATTTTTTTGCCGATTCAATGCATTCGAGACAATAAACCTCGGCATGATAATTATCGCCTTTATTGAAATAAATAGTAGCTATTATCCTGTCAATTCTCGCAACTTCATCAGTCCTTCCGGAAGCTTTCGAATACTCAAGAGCCTTCCTGAAGCTGGCAAGCATATCATTCTGGTCTCCCAGGTTCTGCTGACAGATAGCCATATTTGACCATGCATCAGAAAGAAAGAAATCATCTTTTCCTCCTTTTTCCGAATAGTCTATGGCTTTTCGGAAATTATCGAGTGCAGAATTAACATCTCCTTTACGGAACATAAGAAATCCAATCTGATTATAGGTATTTGCCAGATTTTTAAGATCTTTTTTGCCTGTATAAGCCGATGAAAGGATATTGTATTCTTCAATGGCCTGGTCAAATTTTCCCGATCTGGTGCAAAGCAATCCCATTTTATTGATACACCTGAGAAAACCTGACGAGTCAGAATCTATTAAATAGTAATGACTTGCAGCGGTGTACCATTTCAGGGAGAGTGAATCGTCAGGAAGAAAAAAATATGATTTACCTGAGGATTCAGCGGCTGAAGCCAGCATTCTGCTGTCCTGCCCATCATATAAAGTAAATTCCTGTACAGAATAAGCTGCTGATTTATTATACACGCCGGCTTTATAATACTTGCCGGCAATGAGTTTTAGTATCCTGGCCTCGTTTTTGTTATCACCAGATTTTGTATATGCTGCTGAAGCACGAAGATAATTTCTAAGTGCTTCCTCCCAGTCTGACTGCTGGTCATAATATGCTCCGAGAAACTCAAAGCCCGCTGCCTGAAGAGCCATAAACCCATTTTCAGAATCCAGGTAAAGCGATCTAGAAATATTGGCAAGTGCGCTATCAGATTTATTTCCGGACATAAAATCACCGGCACTCCGAAAATATGCAACAGCTTTGACAGAATCAGCTTCTCTTTTTTGCTTTATATCCTGCGATTCCTGTCCGTAGATGCTGAACAGAAATGAAGAGAGTGCGAGTAAATATAATATAGCCTTAGTCTTTTTCCTCATCAGTTTAGCGTATAGGTAAGGCCAAAACTAATGCTTCTTCCTGTTTGCGGATTATAGGGCAGGGGAGTATTCATTCCCGAATAGAAAGGCCCGCCGTACCTTTCATCAAAGAGATTGGTGACTTTAATAAAGCTGTTGATATTAGGACCTATCTTATAGTCAGCGACAATGTCCATGCTGTAAAAACCGTCGTAATTCTTCAATAATTGCTCGTAAAGGCTTTTAATAGGTATGATGACCCTTAGCCAGCTTGATGTCCAGATACTCGTCACCTGCAAATAAAGGTTTTTGGTTGGTCTCATTGATATTTTAAGCTGACCGTTGTGCTTTGGAATAAGNNTAAAAGTAGCTTGTATTCCGTAAAGCCTGTAAACTGAATTCCTGGCATTTGACCTCTGAAGGACAGTGGCTGAATCGCTGGTTATCACTGCCAGGGGCAACGAGAGATCTTTCAGGAAAACATTACGTTCAATAATGTTATTCCTGATTTCATTGTAATATAATGAGAGGTTGAAATTCAACCCATTCCTGTATTTCTTTATCAGTCCCAATTCAATAGCCATGAATTGTTCGGGCTCCAGATCAGAATTCGGAATTGATATGTAAAGTAGGCTGTCGTGATTTGCTCCGGTTTTTACCGCCAGCGACTGGTAAGCCAGCGATGAAGCCGGAGCCTTATAGGCGAAACTTACCGAACCTCTGAAACTTGTTCTACCGTTCATAATATAGAGGCCCGCAAGCCTTGGACTTAATTTCATGCCGTAATGTGAGTTATTATCCAACCTCATACCTCCCATGAACCTGAATGATTTGTAGGAATAATAGGCTTGTGAGAAAAGTGAAAAGTTATGATACACAATTGGATTGAATCCGAAGTTATTTGTAAGAGTATCAAGCAGATTGATTTTTGTACTGAAAAAGCTGTACTTATATTCCCTGAAAGGGGAATCCAGAAAATTTGTCTGTGGCAGGTTCCCTGAATACTGGTACGTCAGACCCGACATAATTTCCAGTCCCTTTGCCGGCATAACTGTGAACAATTGCTCAAAGAGGATGTCGCGGCTTGCAGCATATCTGTATACCTGGTCAGTATTATCAATGAATGTAACTCCCATATTTGAGTTGTTGTCCATCTTATAGACAAGGTTCGACAGGTTTGTCGTTGTCATGAACTTTGGGGTCCATTCATGATTATAGCTCAGCGTGGTCGACCTTATATTGTCTCCCCAGTAATTCTGCGGGTTATCATATTTATATAGATAGGAAGACTGGCTCAGAGAACTATGGGTCCTCCTGTACATATTGTTGAACGACATGGTGAATCCCCTGTACTTAATCTGGAATCCGAGATGATTGCTTGAAGCGGGAAGATTTTCCATATCAGGCATTGTAAGCGATCCTTCATAATTCTTTGGATAATTCTTTTTGATAAAGTCTGAAGGTTCAATTCCACCTGAATTAAGAACACTCTCCGTGATACTGATTGGTTCGTAGATTGTACTTCCGATAGTATATTTAACACCCTTCTGCTGGAGATACTGCAGCGGGTTGTAAACATCATTGTAGCCATTCCTTATATTCACGTCGCTTACTTCACTTAGTCCTCCGTAAAAGGTATACTGCATTATATTCTTATTCTTGCCTGTTTTCCCTCCTACCATAAAATCGCCATTGCGGTAATCGAACTGTCCGAGTCCCAGATTGCCGGAAACAAAAGTCCCTTTGTCAGCTTCTTTTGTGATGATGTTTATTACACCTGATACGGCATCAGCTCCATAAACTGCTGCAGCAGGGCCATAGATAACTTCAATTCTTTCAGCTTCTCTTATAGGAAGCTGCGCACCAATAGGCATTCCGACAGTTCCGCTTGGTTTTATAGGCAGTCCGTTAATAAGAATCAGAGTATAAAGGTTACCGACAAGTCCCCTGAGCTCGAATGATTCTCCAAGCTCACCGGATCCGGGTTGTGAAACCCTTACACCCGGAAGGCTTTTTAATACGTCAACAAGCGAATTATAGTGGTTCAGAATAATCTCCTCCCGGGTGACGACATAGATTGTTATTGGCAATTCTTCCACCCGCTTTGAACTTCGGCTTGCCGAAGTGACATTCATTTCTGCGGTATCTTTTTTAAAGATCAGGTCGTCAGCATCCAGCTTCTGAATGTTACCATGAAGCGAATCCACAAGCTGCTGGGCATATACAGATGCAGATGATAAAATCAGTATGAACCAAAATGCAAATAGAGTTCTCATCTTGATTATATTGAGAATAAATTTATTAAAAAAATCATCGCCAGAGCCATTTTTGATCCATTAAAAGTTGATTTTCAACAATCAAAGGGGAATTTTCATATGTTCTGAAAGAATTCAAGTGACATACTGATTTTTATATTGTAATATATTTTTTTAAAAGAATATTTACAATCAATAAACGGAAGTTGCTTATAACAAACTAGATTAATATATTAATATATAAATATTTACATTTATAAATGACCCCCTTTCTTATTTCCCCCAAGGGGGGAAAAGATTTTCAAATAGCTCCTTCCCCCCTGGGGGAAGGTTGGGAAGGGGGTCAGAACTCAATTTAAGAATTGGTAAATTATTCATATTTAACAGAGATATATTATTTTTATGATTGATTTCTTAAGATAATAACACTTATTAAAATACAAGGACAATGAAAAACAGACAATCACGAAGGGAATTTCTCAAAGTTACAGTTGCAGGAGCAATCGGTGCAATCGCTCTTTCGCAGAAAGGCTGCAAGACTATTGAAAAAACCTCTTCAAAACCAACAATTAAAGATCCGAAATCATTCGGCATCGCGCTTCAACTTTATACGATCAGGGATGCTATGAAGACAGATGTTCCGGGTTCGCTGAAGAAGGTTTCTGATATTGGCTACAAGTACGTTGAACTGGCTGATTATAACAATGGAAAATTTTACGGTTATCAGCCATCTGAATTTAAGAAGCTGGTGAATGATCTTGGCATGGAAGTTCTCAGCAGTCATACACAGGTTGAAGGAGCTGGAGTAACGCTTGACAATGCCAAAAAAATGGCAGAGGATCATACTAAGATGGGAGTGAAGTATTGCCTGCAACCTTGGATAGTTGAAGAAATGCGTACATCAATCGCCAGCTATCAGAAAATGGCGGCAAACTGGAATAAAATTGGTGCCATCATGAAGGAGTTCGGTATACAGTTTGGATATCATAACCATAACTTCGAATTTAACAAAGTGGAAGGCAAGGTTCCTTATTTTGATGTCATGCTTGCTGAGCTTGACAAAGATCTTGTGACAATGGAAATGGACCTGTTCTGGACCACAAAAGCAGGGCAAAACCCGGTTGAGATATTCAAAAAATATCCGGGAAGGTTCCAGCTCTTTCATATGAAGGATATGTACACCAAAGAAGCGCCTTTCTTTACGACAGTCGGAGTAAAGGATTTCGCACCGGTTGGTGAAGGTGTCATAAATTTCAGAGAGATACTGGCAGCTAAGGATATCGCCGGCATGAAATACATGGTAGTTGAACAGGATCAGAGCAGGGATGGCGACATGTTTGGCGATATACACAAAAGTATTACAAACCTGACAACCAAAATCCTTGTATAGTTAAAATGGATAAAACTGACCGACGACAGGCTACCGGCAATAGTCTGCCTGATGCATGATGTCAGATTTATAGTGAACTTGTAACCAGGTTCAGTTGCAATTATTGCATTCGGAGGAGAACTCACCATACTCAATCTGTATTGTTGAATGTCCGATTCCGAACCTTTTACCAAGCTCGTGCCGGATCGCGCTAATGAAGCTTACATCTGTCTCTTTTTTAGTTTCAAGATGGACTGTCAGCGCAGCTTCACTCGTGCTTAGCGCCCAGATATGCAGGTCATGAATATCTGAAACTTCAGGCAGGCTTCTAAGGTACTCCCCGACTTTACCTGCGTCAATGTTTTCCGGAACTGCATCGAGTGCAAGATTCACTGAATTGATCAGCAATTTGTAAGAGCTGTAAAGAATAACTGTAACTATTATAAGTGACATAGCTGAGTCAATCCAGACCACCCTGGTAAATACCATAATAATTCCAGCCACAACAACACCTAGTGAAACAAGCGCATCGGCAATAAAGTGAATAAAAGCACTTCGGATGTTCAGGTCATGACCCTGGTCCTTCAGGAAAAGCCATGCTGTGATACCATTAATAATTATACCGGCTGTTGCAGTGAAAATAACGGTAAGCGATTTTATCTCTGTGGGATGCTTAATTCTGCCAATTGTTTCCCAGATAATAAATACTACCGCCGCAATCAGAAACAGTGTATTAAAGAGTGCAACCAGAATTGTTGACCGACGGAAGCCATAAGTGAATTTCATCGTCGGCTTCCGTTGAGATAGTGCAATGGCAATCCACGAAAATGCGAGCACCAGCACATCGCTGAAATTATGTCCTGCATCAGCAATCAGCGCCATTGAATTTGCCCTGATGCCGGCAAAAACCTCTATTATTATATAAATGACATTGAGCGATATGCCAATTTTAAAGGCCTTGCCCAGATTATTTGTACTGTTATAGGAGTGCGAATGTTCCATGCCTTTCAGTTTTTACCAGTTCGAAACGTACCATGACCGTACATCAGTTGCGATCATCCCTGCCATTTCCGCAGCTTTGAGACCCAGATCGCCATCTTCAAAAACCTCAATGAACGCCGGATCGACTTTCATTAATTCAGCGCATTTGGTGAATGTTTCAGGGTGAGGCTTAAAATTATCTACGTCATTTGCCGTGACGATGATATCGAAATATTTCCTGAGTCCTGTTATTTCAAGTGTACGCTCAACTGCTTCCCTGTGTCCGCCTGTTCCGACAGCCATAGGAAGCTTTTTAAAGTATTTTCTTGCGATATCTGCAACCGGTTCAATAGCCTTTACCTTATGCTGTATCTTGTAAAATTCAGCCAGTTTTTCTTCGACAATCTGGTCGACGGTAACCTTACCTTCGAGGCCGCATTTTTTAATTATTTCCGAAGCAATAATCCATCCCGGGCTTCCGGTATGAAGTCTCAGGAAAGCCGGATCCATGTCGGCACCATATTTTCTGCAGGCTTTCTGCCATCCTTCAAAATGATACGGCATAGTATCTGCTAAGGTACCATCAAGATCGAAGATCAATCCTTTGATGCCAGGTTTAATGTCATGCAGCATTTTAACTTTTTTAACCAGGTGACAAATGTAAAAAGAAATATTATTGTCTGGAACAGTTAAGTTTTCGTAAATTTGGATATTAGTAAATTTCATATTTTGCTCAATCGGGCAAATGGTCAGATTCGTGGTTATTGTTTTTCAACTTTTTCACAAGTTTGTTTTAATAGTCTGAAGTAGAATTTTAACATGCATTTATTATTAATTGTCATTTAAAAATACCTCGATGGACTATAGCGATAAAACCAGGGAAGAGCTCATAAAGGAATTACTGGATCTGCACCATTCAAATAGTGATCTCAGAAAACAGTATGAAGCAGTTCTAGATCTTTTAAAGCTGGCAGAAACCAAATCCGGAAAAAAGGTTGAAGAAGCGCTGGCTCACGAACAGTATCTGATGAATGCCATTATGAATAATTTCCCGGATCATATCTATTTCAAAGACAGGGAAAGCCGCTTTACAAGGATTAATAAATCTATGACCAGGTTTCTTGGATTAAATGACCCTGACCAGGCTTTAGGAAAGAGTGACTTTGACTTTTTTACCGGGGAACACGCAAAACAGGCATTTGAAGATGAACAGAAAATAATTCAGACAGGACAATTCCTGAATATAGAAGAAAAGGAGACACATCATAATCGTCC
>PMIG01000040.1 GCA_003157055.1 Bacteroidales bacterium
GAGGATAAAAGCGTAACAGCAGAAGAATTTAATAAGCTTTTTGAATAGGAATCAACGTTTTAGGTGATAAATTTAATTTTTGTATCTTTGTTTTCTTAATGTAAAAAAAGCTGTAAAATGAACATAGGTGACGATTTCAGTAAATATGCAAGAAGCAAGCATGGCATTAGCAGTCTTACCCTTGAGAGGTATGCAAAAGCAGAAAATAGTTATATATCTCCAACAATTATTGAGGAAAGACAATTGAATATTGCTTCAATGGATGTCTTTTCCCGCCTTATGATGGACAGGATTATTTTTCTGGGTCTCCCAATTGACGATTATGTAGCAAATATAATACAGGCACAGCTGCTTTATCTCGATTCATCTGATCCCGGAAAAGATATCCAGATATACTTCAACACTCCAGGAGGATCGGTTAATGCCGGACTGGGTATCTACGATACCATGCAATACATTTCTGCCGANNCGGATAATGATCCATCAGCCTGCAGGCGGATTTGAAGGCCAGGCTTCTGATATAGAAATTCAGGCACGGGAGATTGTTAAGCTGAAAAGAGAGCTATACGAAATAATAGCATTTCACTCCGGCAATTCTGTTGAAAAAGTTGAGAAGGATTCTGACAGGGATTACTGGATGACTTCTCAGGAGGCAAAGGATTACGGAATGATTGACGAGATACTTGTGAAAAACGAACATTAGTATAAAATGGACAAATGTTCATTCTGCGGCAGAACCAAAAAGGAGGCTAACCTCCTGGTTGCAGGGCTCGAAGGACATATTTGCGACCATTGCATCGAACAGGCCTATTCAATTATGAATGAGGAGCTTGGATCGAAGAAGAATATCTCATTCGATACTATAAACCTCCTTAAGCCTGCCGAAATAAAAAATTTCCTCGATCAATACGTTATAGGTCAGGACATGGCCAAAAAGATCATCTCAGTGGCTGTCTACAACCACTATAAAAGGCTGATGCAAAAGTCGGATGGAGATGATATTGAAATTGAAAAATCCAATATAATCCTTGTAGGCGAAACAGGCACTGGCAAAACACTGCTGGCCAGGACAGTTGCAAAAATGCTTCATGTTCCTTTTACGATTGTCGATGCTACAGTGCTTACCGAGGCAGGTTATGTTGGTGAGGACATTGAAAGCCTGCTGACCCGTCTTCTCCAGAATGCCGATTATGACGTTAAGGCAGCTGAAAAAGGAATTGTCTTTATTGATGAGATCGACAAGATCGCGAGGAAAGGCGACAACCCCTCCATTACCCGGGATGTATCCGGAGAGGGAGTCCAGCAAGGTCTTCTCAAGCTTCTTGAAGGATCAATTGTAAATGTTCCTCCGCAGGGAGGCCGCAAGCATCCGGAACAGAAAATGATCCCTGTTGATACGAAAAACGTTCTCTTCATTTGCGGTGGCGCTTTCGAAGGTATCGAAAAGAAGATCGCTCAGCGAATGAATACCCAGATAGTCGGTTATGGCGCAGCCAAAATAAGGGAAAAGGTTGACAAGGATAACCTTCTTAAATACATCGCACCACAGGACCTGAGGGCTTACGGTCTCATTCCTGAGATTATCGGAAGGCTTCCCGTGGTAACACATCTCGATCCACTTGACAGGAAAGCTCTCCGTGCTATCCTTACAGAACCAAAGAATGCGCTCGTGAAACAGTATATCAAGCTGTTTAAAATGGATAACATTGAACTTACATTTGACGAAGGAGTTCTTGAGTTCATTGTCGACAAAGCTATTGAATTCAAGCTGGGAGCACGCGGATTAAGATCTATCTGTGAATCCATTATGCTTGATGCAATGTTTGAGATGCCGTCTCTCGGTAAGGATGAATTGATGATAACCATCGATTACGCAGCGCACAAACTGGAGCATATAGATATGCAGGTGCTCAAAGCATCATAAATAAAAGAGAGGCTGAAAAATCAGCCTCTCTTTTATTTTGGTCACCCCCCTGATCCTGAAGAAAGCTCTTTTGATAAAATAGAATTCAATTACCTGCCCATTACCCTGTATTTGTGTTTCAAGGTTATCTCTTTGGTTTCGCCGCCTTTTGTTACAGTGGCAACAGCATCACAGCTTCCGCTTCCGAAATCAAGCACAATGCTTTCTTTCCCTTCACTTTCAATATCTATTATACCGCTGACAATGAACTTGCATGCCCTGGTCCAGTGCAATGCAGTCGTGATCGTATTGGTATATGCGACACCGTTAATTGTCACTCCGCTTGCTGTTCCTGTTATAAGAACTTCATCGTCCCATATGTTTCTGGTGTTAAAACCGGCAATCCATTCTCGCTGATGGTCAAAAGAGCGTTCAATAACAGTGTTGTTGGGAAGGGTAAGCTTACCATCAGCCAGCTTAACTTTGAATACCATGTTCTGGTTACTGTTGTACCCCATGGTCTCAATGGTTTTGGTCCCTTCAACCTTGATCCCGTTGAAGTAATAATTATCAAATGTGATTGTCCTTATGGAGCCTGTAGTCTTTCTTGGTCCCGTAACAACAATTACAATCTTGCCCGACCTGGTATTGTTATAAAATCCGGTACAGGCAGTTCCGTAATCGACAGTTATGGTCTTTGGCCAAATTGCATCTGCAGGATGATCGATGGTAACTGACGGGCATGAATCTGTCACTGTCAGGGATTTAGTGCCTGCCTGGTAATTGTCAAGCGTGATATCGGCCATATCAACCGTATTTGAAACATCTTCAAAAACTGCGTTTCCAACCGCATCGTCATCAGCAACGTTTACGCTTGTCTGATCAATACCAGTTTGCTTATTGCATGACAAAAGAGAAAAAATTGCAACGGCTGCAAACATTAAAAGAGCTTTTGTTTTCATTGTATTGTTTTTAAGTATGTAATTCATATTAACAAACAATTAGATGCTTATTACATAAATAGGTTTAAAATGAAATCAAAATAGTTTTGTCTGCAGGATACATGTCATCCACCTTTGTGTTATTTAGTGCTAACCTTAGAGCGCCTTTGTGGTTAAAATCTTTCTAACACGAAGGGTCACAAAGGCATCACAAAGGAACACTAAGGAAGATTGACTAAGGCTTAAAGGAGTTAATGTTTAAGGACTCTCCTTTCATAAATAACATATGTATACGGGATCTCCTCCGGATCAACCGGTTTAAACTCTTCCTTTTCAATTACTTCCCAGATCTTTGGATCTATCTCAGGGAAAAAAATATCGGCCGGAGCTTTCTTGTGTATGTGTGTAATATAAAGTCTGTCGGCAAGGGGCATGAATTGCCTGTAAACGCTTCCGCCTCCTATTATAAAAGCTTCTTCATCTTTTCTGCATTTTGAAGCAGCATCATTTATTGAAGAAGCTGATTCAGCGCCTTCAAACTCTTCACCCGGAATATCAGTTATTACAATGTTTCTTCGGCCCTGAAGCGGTCTCCGGGGTAGCGATTCCCATGTTCTCCGGCCCATAATTACAGTATTCCCGGTAGTAAGCTTTTTGAATCTCTTCATATCTTCCGGCAGGTGCCATAGGAGATCATTGTCTTTCCCTATTCCAAGGTCTTCCGAAACAGCAACTATTATTGATATCATCCGAATAAATATTAAACTGAAATATCTCCCTTTATATGAGGGTGTGCAGTATAATTTTCAAGGGTAAAATCCTCATACCTGAACTTAAAGATATCATTTACCGACGGATTGATTTTCATAGCCGGCAGCGGGTATGGCTTCCTTATAAGCTGAAGTTTTACCTGTTCAATATGGTTGAAGTAAATATGGGCATCGCCAAGAGTGTGAATAAAATCTCCCGGCTTTAGTCCGGTTACCTGAGCGACCATCAGTGTAAGAAGCGCATAGGATGCAATATTGAATGGTATCCCGATGAAGATATCGCAGCTGCGCTGATAGAGCTGGCACGATAATTTACCATCTGCCACGTAAAACTGG
Source organism: Bacteroidales bacterium (assembly GCA_003157055.1). GTDB lineage: Bacteria > Bacteroidota > Bacteroidia > Bacteroidales > VadinHA17 > LD21. The sequence goes on from PMIG01000040.1 coordinate 3,951, forward strand.
AACATCACATGGCACGGCGGAAGGGCCATTTTTTCTATCTCGCCGACATTCCAGGCACTTATGATAATCCGTCTCGAGTCGGGCGACCTTTTAATGATGTTGATCGCCTCTGACAGCTGGTCAATCTTCTTTCCGTCAGCTGCAGGCCATGAACGCCACTGATATCCATATANNTCGTTCAGATACCTGATATTTGTATCACCTGATATGAACCATAGCAATTCATGAATTATCGATTTAAGATGAAGCTTCTTGGTAGTAAGCAACGGGAACCCATTCTGCAGGTTAAACCTCATCTGATAACCAAAGACACTTATTGTTCCGGTTCCTGTACGGTCCGTTTTTTCTGTGCCGTTCTTAAGAACATGATCAAGAAGATCAAGGTATTGCTTCATTCTTTTCAGAAAAAATTCATTGTTTCGGCGTTATCCTTGCAACAAAGCCGCCACCCGGAGCCAGTGTTAAAGTCATCTTATCGCCTGATTTTATATCAGTCTTCAGATGCTTATAATCCTGAGCATATTTGTCGGCATTTATCCCATCGCGGAAAACTTCAATGGAGTAATTCCCAAATGGGAGAAATGACATGTCCAATACAAGTTCACGCCCGGTCCAGTCTGTAAGAGCCCCCACAAACCACTCTTTACCAGATCTCCTTGCAAGCAGAAGATAATCTCCGATCTTTGCGTCAAGAACCTTAATGTCGTCCCATACAACAGGTACTTTGACAATGAAATCTGTGCACTCCTGTTCCTTCATGTAGTTTGAAGGCGAATCTGCGAGCATCTGCAGAGGACTTTCATAAATTACATATAATGCCATCTGGTGGACCCTAGTTCCCTGGCTTGCCGGCCTTGTAAAAACAGGATTAAAGTTATTCCTCTCCATATTTACCATTGCTCCCGGAGTGTAATCCATTGGGCCTGCAACCATTCTTGTAAATGGAAGCGTGACATCATGATCAGGAGTGATATCCTTACTCCACTTGTCATTCTCGAGCCCCTTCACGCCTTCCCTTGTCAGGGCATTGGGATATGTTCTGCCGAGACCATCAGGTTTATAAGCACCATGGAAATCGATAAGCATGTGATGTTCGGCTGCTTTACGGGCAGCTTCGTAATAAAAATTAACCATTTTCTGATCATCCCTTTGCATAAAATCGACTTTAACTCCCTTTACACCCCATTTCTCATACTGGGTGAGAGCTTCATCCATCTTATCCGAGAGACTTTTCCATACCACCCACAGGATTATGCCAACGTTTTTGCTCTGGCCATATCTGACCAGCTCCTCAACATTTATTGAAGGTACCTGCTGAAGAACGTCTCCCAGCTTATACCATCCTTCATCAAGCACTACGTACTCTATTCGGTTTTTTGAGGCAAAATCGATGTAATATTTATAGGTTTCATTGTTAATACCTGCCCTGAAATCAACGCCATAGATATTATTTGCNNTCCACCAGTCCCAGGCTACCTTTCCTGGCTTTATCCAATTAGTGTCGGTAAGCCTGCAGGGCGCAGCAAGCCTGTATACCAGGTCGTTCTCTACAAGTTTCCCGTCATTTCCAGCGATTATGAATACTCTCCAGGGGAAGCTCCTTGTTCCAGCTGTCTTCGCGATATAGTCCTTTGTAGCAGTAACTTCAATATCTCGGTCGTTCTTTGCCTTTTCTGTTTCAGGATATGCAGGATGAACGCCTATAAGCTTACCTGAACCGGCACCTCTTAGCCACATCCCGGGATAATCTTCAATATCTGACTCTGTAATGAGGACATTAATATCATTTGCCTTGAACAGGGCCGGAAGGCTGGCTAAATGCTTTTTCGATATCGTATCGAGAGATGAGTAAAGGAACAATCTTTCGTTATGCGACATGAAGCTGTCTTCCAATGGGTACCATGCAAATGAGCCCTTCGGAAAGCTTATATCTGTTATCTCGTCTTTGATTGTCAATTCATTTTTTAAAGCTGTTTCAAACCTATAAGCAACTCCATCATTGTATGCCCTGAACTGAACGGACAAGCCGGATTTGAAAGTTATCAGAAAAGTATTACAGTTATCAGTGATCTTTGATCTTTTATATGCAACCACGGGTTCGATTACCTGATTAATGCTGCCATTCACAGCCTTTTTGACAGGATCATTCATCCCAAGCACCTTCTCATCTCCAAGTAATATTCCGGCTTTTACTGAGGAGATGATCTCCTTACCTTCGAAGGTGGCTGACCATTCCAGACTTGTTCCTGCTTTAATGGTCATAATGACCTTCCCATCAGGTGAACTCAGCTTATATTCCTTTGCATTTAAATAACTTGCAGCAAACATTAACAATAATATCCCCAAAAATGTACGTTTCATAATCAATGTTTTATGTTCTGATTTCACAACTAGTTCAAAAAGGGTTTTTCAGTGAGGTGAAAATGGCATTAGTACAGCCAGGGCTCACTCGTTTTTCTTTTTTCTTTTTTCGATCTCGTCCCTGATGGACGCTGCCCGTTCATAATCTTCCGTTTTCACAGCATCATCAATTAATTTATATAGTTCATCATTGTTCAATGAACTGTATTTGGAACTAGGTTCGTTCAGGGGTCCTGATTCGCCTGATGAAACAAGGTCAACGTCTGAAGGAGTGTTGGTCAGCTGGGCCTTTTCAAGAATGTCGTTGTCAATATAGATCGGACATCCGAACCTGAGGGCAATGGCAACGGCATCAGATGTCCGGCTGTCAATGGAATGTTCCTTGTCTCCATTAGAGCATACCATTTTTGAATAGAAAACACCCTCTTCAAGCTTATAGATCATTACCTCGACGACTTTAATATTGAATTGATCAGCCATTTTCTTAATCAGGTCGTGCGTCAGCGGACGAGGAGGTTCAAGGTTTTCAAGCTTGATAACAATAGCCTGAGCTTCAAAGCCACCGATTATAATAGGAATTCTCCTTTCGCCATCTTCTTCAATCAGTAGCAGGGCATAAGCTCCAGATTGAGTCTGGCTATACGAGATCCCCATGACCTTAAGCTTAATCCTCTTCATAATAATTGAATAAACGCGGGCATTTTATCCATATTTCTGTCACTTCAGCAAATATAAAGATAATTGAAGTAACTCGCCGGCCAATGATTTGCTTTTTTTTTAACATTTATAAACCCCGACAATGCTCATTTGACGATTTAACGCTCATTTCAATAATTATTTTCAACCGATTCCCCCGGGTTTATTTCATATTAAAAAATTATGTCAAATGGTTTGAAAATAATCTATTTTGTATATCTTTGCAGTCCAAATTTGAATAAATCCGGCCGGGGCTTTTGAAAGTTATCTCATCTTTTGGTCAGATACGCCTCACGGAGTAACTTAATAACGAAAAGTGATGTACGCAATCGTAGAAATTGCNNAATTGCAGGTCAGCAGTTTAAAGTAGAAGAAGGAAAGAAGATTTTTGTTCACAGGCTTAAGGCAGAGGACGGAAAGCAGATCGATTTTGAAAAGGTCCTTTTAATTGAGGATGATGGCAAGATAACGATAGGGGAACCTGTAATTAAGGATGCCAAAGTTGAAGGGAAAGTCGTGAACCAGGTAAGAGGCGACAAGGTTATCGTATTCAAAAAGAAAAGAAAAAAAGGCTACCGGGTTAAAAATGGCCACCGCCAGAACTTTACCCAGGTCGAAATAATCAGTATAAACGGCAAATCATCGCCAAAGAAACAGGCAGTAAAAAAAGTAGCTGCTGAAGCACCTGCTAAAGAGCCTGTAGCTGAAAAGAAAGTTGCTGAGAAGAAAAAAACCGCTGCAAAGAAAGAAGAAACAAAAAAGTCTGAAGTCAAGAAAACAGCTGAAAAGAAACCTGCTGTAAAAAAGGCAGAAGCAAAGAAAACCGCAAAAGGGAATAAATAACTTTAAGAAACCGAGGAAATTAAATATAGTTTATCATGGCACACAAGAAAGGAGCAGGTAGTTCACGTAATGGTCGCGATTCGCAAAGCAAACGCCTTGGCGTGAAACTCTTCGGCGGTCAGAGCGCTAAAGCTGGCAATATTATAGTTCGCCAGAGAGGTACAAAGCATAATCCTGGTCTGAATGTAGGATTGGGAAAAGACCATACACTTTTTGCACTTGCTGATGGTGAAGTGGAATTCAAAAAAAGAAAAGATAACAGGAGTTACGTATCGGTCAAGCCGGCAAGCGAATAACAGTAATCAAAAAGGAATAGCGCTCCCGCAATACTTTTCTGAAGAAGAAAATAATTATCGGGAGTTTTTTATATTTTTACAGCGGGCTCATTATGCCTGCTTTTTTATTTAATATAATTACCATGTTAACCATTAACCTCATCCGCGAAAAAAAAGATTTCATCATTGAACGTCTTAAAATAAAGAATTTTAATTCAGCTGAGATCCTCAATAAAATAATTTCACTCGATGCTTCACGCCGTGAAATACAGACTAAGACTGATCTGATGCAGGCTGAAATGAACAGGATATCAAAAGAGATCGGTGCTCTTATGAAGGATGGAAAAAAGAAAGAGGCAGAGGAAGCAAAGGAGAAAACTTATAAACTCAAGGATGATATAAAGATCCTTTCTGAAAAGATCGCACTAATAGATATCGAGCTTAAAAATGAGATTGTAAAGCTGCCGAATCTCCCCCACGAATCTGTTGCTCCAGGACATGGCGCAGACGACAATGTGAAGGTTAAAGAGGGCGGGAAGATGCCTGTTTTACCTGAATCGGCACTTCCTCACTGGGACCTGATTAAAAAATATGACATCATCGATTTTGACCTTGGGATTAAGCTGACAGGAGCCGGATTCCCTGTTTATAAAGGCAAGGGAGCCAAACTGGAAAGATCTCTGATCAATTTCTTTCTCGATGAGGGAGCAAAAGCCGGTTATCTTGAAATAATGCCACCAATAATGGTAAATGAAGATTCAGGTTTTGGTACAGGGCAGCTGCCCGATAAGGAAGGACAGATGTACCATGCTGATATAGATAACTTCTATCTCATTCCCACCGCTGAAGTTCCCGTAACCAATATTTACAGGGATGTGATCCTAAATGCGGAAGATCTTCCTGTTAAAAATATGGCGTATACGCCATGCTTCAGGAGAGAAGCAGGCTCATGGGGCGCCCACGTCAGAGGACTTAACAGGCTTCACCAGTTCGATAAGGTCGAGATTGTCCGGATTGCCCATCCCGATCATTCATACGATTCGCTTGAGGAGATGGTTTCCCATGTTGAAGGACTCATTTCCAAACTAGGTCTTCCCTATCGTATTCTGAGGCTTTGCGGGGGCGACATGTCATTCACCTCGGCTCTTACTTACGATTTTGAAGTGTGGTCAGGCGCTCAGAAACGGTGGCTGGAGGTGAGCTCCACTTCCAATTTTGAATCATTCCAGTCAAACAGGTTGAAATGCAGGTTTAAGGAAAAAGGCGAAAAGCAGACCCGTCTCGCGCATACTCTTAATGGCAGCGCTCTTGCATTGCCAAGAATAGTTGCCGCAATACTTGAGAACAACCAGTCTGAAGCCGGAATAAAAATCCCTGACGTTCTGGTCCCCTATACAGGATTTGATATGATCAACTGAAAGAAGCTCCCCAGCCCTCATAAAGGAGGATTAACTCAGTTCGACTGGCTTAATATAAAATACTATAAAGCCCCCTTCTTCGCCTTCGCGTAGCCGCTTCGGCAGAGTAAGGCAGGTGGTCTGGGGGCCAAAAATAAAATGGATAAATCTCACCAATCTTATTTTTATGCGCTGTTGGCAATTCTGTTCTGGTCGACGGTTCCTACGGTATTTAAAATCTGCCTTAAGGAGCTGGGTATTCTCCAGATGCTTACTATCGCTTCACTTGTTTCAACTATCGTCCTTTTTATTATCCTGGTTTCCGGCAGAAAAGTCAACCTTATCAGAAACAGCACTGGAAAAGAGATTCTGAGTTCTGCGCTGCTCGGGCTTATAAATCCATTTTTATATTACCTGATACTTCTTCGGGCTTACCAGCTCCTTCCGGCACAGGTTGCACAACCACTTAACATGATCTGGCCGATAATACTTGTTTTCCTTTCAGTACCCCTGCTTGGACAGAAAATAGGGCTCAAAAGCTATATCGCGCTTTTCATAAGCTTTGCAGGAGTTTATATTATCTCATCACAGGGGAACCTTTTCGGCCATATTCATTCCGACATCAGAGGTGTCCTTCTAGCTACCGGCAGCTCAGTATTCTGGGCATTTTTCTTTATCCTGAATGTCAGGGACAAGAGGGAGGAAACGCTAAAGCTGTTCATGAACTTTTTGTTTGGAACAATTTACCTGCTGGTAACAATGACAATTACCGGTAAATGGAATATCGGAGGAGCATCATTTAAAGGTATTGCCGCGGCAATATATATTGGCATTTTTGAAATGGGAATTACTTTCTGGTTCTGGCTGAAAGCCCTTCAACTAGCATCGTCGACCGATAAAGTCAGTAACCTGGTTTACATAGCTCCTTTCCTTTCGCTGGTTTTCATACACTTTATTCTTCATGAACCCGTTTACTATACGACTCCGGCCGGACTGATCCTGATAATTTCAGGAATCTGGATCCAGAACATAAAAACCCGGAGATCATAAATTATTATCTTTGAGATTGTTCATTATAGTTTAGCTTCGAATGATTATGAAAAAGCTTATTATTTTCTTAGTTTTCATGATGCTGATAGCAGGGTCATGTAAAAAGACAGAACCCATTGCTGATACCACCGTAACGGCAGTGGAGGCAAGGGATTCATTATTTTACATAATGAAACAGTGGTACTATTGGTACAATATGCCATCAGTCACCTCCATCACAACAGACAACAAGAATAACTATCCTGATCCTTATACTCTCCTTGAAGCCATGAGGTACCAGACCCTTGACAAGTGGAGCTTTGTGGCAGATTATGATGAGTTTCTGGCCGAGATGAACGGTACTTTCGTTGGACATGGTATCAGGGTAGGTCTCGATACTGATTCTCTTGCGCGAATAGCCATGATATATAATAACTCTCCGTTGTACACAAGCGGGGTACGGCGCGGCTGGATCATAAAAACAGTTGGTGGCGTAGCTCTTGCACCATTAATTATTGCTAAAAATACAACTGCATACAACAATGCCTGGGGTCCGTCCACAGTAGGTTATTCAAATACGATCCTGTTCCGGAGACCCGATGGGAAGGACACTACGATTACATCTTCAAAATCCAGTTTTACGATCAACTCGGTACTGGTCTATGATACCCTTCATCTTAAAACAGGAATAGCAGGACATTTGGTATTCGAATCGTTCATCGACCCCTCTGAAGCTGAGCTTGCAACGGCATTCGCCTATTTTAAGGCACAAAATGTTACTAAATTCATTCTTGACTTAAGATATAATTCAGGCGGGTATCTTTACATTGCTCAGGAGCTTGCTTTTTATCTTGCAGGATCCGGCCTGGCATCGACAACGTTCGTGAAATTGTCATATAACGATAAAATGCAGGCAGCCAATTCGACCTATACTTTTTATACTGATAGGATTAATTCAAGCAATCTGTTGTCACTTCCGGAGGTCGTTGTTATCACATCCCGTCTTACAGCCTCAGCAAGTGAAGCAGTAATGAACGGCCTTAAGCCTCATCTGATTATCAAAAGTGTCGGCGATACCACAGATGGGAAGCCTGTCGGGATGAACGGTTGGCCATGCGGCCAAAAGTATTTTTTCTGGCCGATTACCTTTAAGCTGGTAAATTCTGCTGATCAGGGCGATTATTTCTCCGGCATTGCTCCGGACAAGATCGCAACCGACGATATCACCCGTGATTTCAGTGATAAAAACGAAAAATGTCTGAAAGAAGCGATACTTTATCTTGAAACAGGAGCATTTTCTTCAGGCAAAGGCGAAGAAAAATTCAGTCGTTCTGTCAAGTACGGAGAAAAACCTGCCTGGATGAACAATATGTTTGTTATTGAAAAGTAAGCACTTACTCAATTCTGAAAGTTGAAAGGAAAACCAAAAGAGAGAATTATCCTGGGAATTGACCCTGGAACAAATGTAACCGGTTACGGAGTAATTAAGATCTCCGGCAGCACGCCTGAACTTGTTGTAATGGGAGTAATCGACCTTTCAAAATCGGAGGACCACTACTTAAAACTAAAGAAAATCTTTGACAGGATAACAGAGATAATTGATGAATATCACCCCGATGAACTGGCAATTGAAGCACCTTTCTATGGAAAAAATGTACAGTCAATGCTGAAGCTGGGAAGGGCACAGGGTACTGCAATTGCAGCGGCATTGTCGCGTTCCATGCCTATTTTTGAATATGCACCGCGGAAAATAAAAATGTCCATAACCGGTCAGGGGGCCGCATCAAAAGAACAAGTCGCGGCCATGCTGATGAGCATTTTGAAATTCAAGGAGATAAAGATCAAGCTTGATGCAACTGATGGCCTGGCTGCTGCCCTTTGCCACTTTTACCAGACAAATAACCCTGTAAAGGGAAAGGCTTTTACGGGCTGGAAAGATTTCATGAGGAAGAATCCTGGCAGGGTAAAATAATATCCGGCTTATACAACAGCCACAGCCAACGCCGCAACACTAACCTTCACTCCCTCAGCCTTAAGAAGCTCATTTGTGCAAGATTCAAGGGTCGAGCCGGTTGTAATTACATCATCAATAAGCAAAATATGCTTCCCTTCAAGGAGCGAAGCATCTTTAACACAGAATATACCTTCAACATTTATCCATCTATCAAACCTTGACCGCCTCGTCTGTGTTTCAGTGACTGTTATCCGCTGAAGCGAATCGCGGTCAACCATTATGCCGGTTGCTGAAGATATCCCGTCAGAGATAATTTCGCTCTGATTAAAACCCCTGGCTTTTTTTTTAGATTTGTGAAGTGGAACAGGAACAATAACGTCAATTCCAGTCAGAAAATCTGATCTGATCAATGATTCGCCGTAGATCTTCCCCAGCTCGAATCCGATCTCCGTTATACCCTTATACTTCAGGTTATGGATCAGCTTTCGAATACGGCTGTCCTTATTGTAGAATGAGAAGGCTGCAGCTTTTTCTATCCTGCACCTTCCCCAGAATAGGCGTGCAACCGGATTATCATCTTCAAGATGATAATTAGTGCGTGGTATCAGCACATGGCATTCCGTGCATATCAGAAACTCATTTCTCAACAGCTGATTGCCGCATGCATAGCAAAGCCGCGGAAACAGAATACTCAGCAAATCATCCCATAAATCGTAAAGATAACTCATGCAGCGAGCAGAATTAT
>PMIG01000099.1 GCA_003157055.1 Bacteroidales bacterium
GAAGTCTCCTTTTCGTCATTGGCAGGATCGTACTGGGAAGCTTTTTTAAATTCCTTCATTCCCTGTCCTATCCCTTTCATCAGTTCAGGTATTTTGCGTCCTCCAAACAGAAGTACAATAACAATTAAAATCAGCAGAATTTCGGTAATACCCAAATTTCCCATTGTTTCAATTTTTAATCGGGTCAAAGATATTAATAGAGAATATCAATTACAAATAAGAAAAGTTAAATTGATTTTAAAGATAGTGAATCATTCATCAGCTTATCTTCTGATGCCGATATGCGACGGCTTTATTAAGAATTTTCAACTATTGATTAGTAAAGAGTTGCACAGAAGAATATCACTTCGTTTTTACTTTATCTTTGCTTTGAATAAAAAAAATGAAGCGTCGCAAGATTGATAAAACAAGGGACCTGTTTGCAGGGCGATATATGGTCTGGTTCTTCGCCGGAGGAGAATCCAGTGATGACAAATTCAATGTCTTCACCGGTTCATTCATCCGGTTTATGAAGCAGATACTGGGCGAAGACTTTGAACTGGTCAGGGACATTTACTTTAGCATGCCAATGCTGAATGTCGCATGGGCCCTCAATAACTCGCAGTTTCCTATTTCAGATCCGAGAAAAAACAGGATCACAGAAGTTGCTATGCAACATATGATCCATGACAGATTTTTTCCTGACACAAAGCTCGTTATCGTCTCATCAAGCTCCGGAAGCGTCGTTGCAGCTCAGGTTGCCTGTTACATTGCCGAAAGGAACAGGGACTGGCTGATATTGCAGAAACCATTTGACCTGGCCCTTGGCACAACTATGATCTCGAAAGAGTCAAAGATTTACATGGACCTTATTGAATACCAGAAAAAGGGAATAATCGGCAAGATAATATATGATGATCTCCAGGATGAAGGCGATACATCAAGCGGTATCGGAAGCACTTCCCGAAGCCAGGCCTGGGNNACTCACCCGTTTAAAGGGCATCTTCACAGAAAAAGGTCAAAGACTGTTCAGAAAGCGCTTGATTTCGTCGAGGTCATACTGGTTAAATATAACCTGGCTGGTGACTATTACCGCGAGAAGGCTAAACTACTCATAGCAGAAGAATCCCTTAAGTTCGGACCAGAAAAGATGCCGGAAAGCAAATCTACTTAATCAAAAAATCCAGCAAAGGCTCCTTTCCAAGGAATGCAACCAGATTGTCATTCTTTTTCAGCGGGCCCACTCCTGCCGGAGTACCGGTAAAGATCAGATCGCCGGTCTTCAGAGTAAAATACTGAGATACAAATGCTACTATTTCATCAATGCTGAAAATCATATCAGATGTATTACCAGACTGAACGGTCTTTTCATTGATCTCCAGCCTGAAATCAAGATTATTTACATCACCTGCAGAGTTTACAGGTACAAATTTCCCAAGGGGGGCTGCTCCATCGAAGCATTTTGCCAGCTCCCAGGGCAGACCGGCAGCAGAATTTCGGTTTTGAATATCACGGGCTGTAATATCTATTCCCATAGTCAGTTCATCATAGTACCGGTGAGCATATTTGGGAGCGATGCCCTTTCCAAGCTTGCTGATCTTGATTACTACTTCAGTTTCGTACTGGATCATTGAGGAAAAGCCAGGCAGGAAAAAAGGCTTATTGTTTTTCAGAATGGAAGAATCCGGTTTAAGGAATACCACAGGTTCGTTGGGAAGAGGCCGTCCCATCTCAATCGCATGCTTCCTGTAATTGAGGCCAATGCAAATGATCTTCATTTCAGTATTATTTATTTCCGAAAGCCCTGAGCTTGATCTCGGTAAGCACTCTTTTTGTATAAAGAGGAAAATCGCCGTTCATCATCCAGGAATAGTAATTGGGATCATCTCTGAATACCTCCTCAACCGCTTTGCCTTTATATCTCCCGAAGTTAAATATCTCGACGCCGTTTTCATCAAGAATGATCCTGCCGGCAAAATCGACATTATTATTGAATGCGCTGTAAGTGGCGAGTTTCTCGATATCATTATCAAGATCATTGTATATGTCAAGCTGTGCTTTCAGCACTTCGTAGGTTGCCTGGGTATCAGCTTTTGCACTATGTGCATTTTTGAGATCCTTTTTGCAGTAGAACTGATACGCGGCAGCAAGAGTGCGCTGTTCTCTCTTGTAAAAAATAACCTGCGGGTCGACGTACTTTCTCTTACTGAAATTAAAATCGACATTTGTCCTGAGAAACTCTTCAGCCAGTACCGGGATATCGAATTTTACAGCGTTATAGCCTGCAAGGTCACATCCTTCCATGAATGCCGCCACGTTCTTCGCAATTTCACCAAATGTGGGAGAATCAACAACATCACTGTCTGAAATACCATGTATTGCGGTTACTTTCGGGGGTATAGGCATCTCCGGATTAACCCTGGATGTCATCCATTGTTCCTTACCATCAGGTGTAACCTTAAGCAGGGATATCTCTACAATTCGATCAGCCGAAACATTTATTCCCGTGGTTTCGAGATCAAGAAATACTACCGGACGTTTTAGCTTAAGTTCCAAAAGTTATGCATTAATCATCATCGGCATGAGCAGCATCAGAAGGTCTTCAGCTTCATTCTCCGATTCAGCAGGCAGGAAAAGTCCTGCACGTGTCGGATCAGCAAGCTCGATCATGACATCCTGCGAATTGATATTGGCAAGTATTTCAAGAAGGAAGGTCGACTTGAAGCCGATTTCTATTTCTTCGCCCTCATACTGGCATTTGATTCTTTCGTAAGCCGATATGGAGAAGTCCAGATCCTGTGCCGAGACTGTAACCTGGTTTCCCTTGAGCTGAAGCTTTACGAGGTTGCTTGCCTGGTTTGAGAATACTGAAACACGCTTGAGAGTGTTATAAAACTCAACCCTGTCGATGGTAATCTTCCTTGGATTATTCTTCGGAATAACAGAATTGTAATTGGGATAGTTGCCTTCGACAAGGCGGCATACTACTTTATAGTCGTTCAGGTTGAAGAATGCATTTTTGTCGTCGAACTCAACTGTAAAGGGACCCTCCTCCCTTGGAAGAATGTTTTTAAGAAGAGAAGCCGGTTTCTTTGGAAGTATGAAAGAGGCATTGTCGTCGGCATGAGCATCTGATCTCTGGTATCTTACAAGCTTATGCGCATCAGAAGCGACGAATGTTATCTTATCGGTCGATGCTTCTACAAAAACGCCTCCCATAACCGGACGAAGCTCATCGTCGGCAGTTGCGAATAGAGTTTTGTTTATACCTGCAAGCATCACATTGGCATTGATGGTAAATTCAAACTTTTTGTCCTTTTTAATGGCTGGAAGAGCCGGAAAATCGACTCCATTCTGTCCTACAACATTGAACTTCCCGTTTTCAGATATGATTACAACTGCCAGAGTCTCCGTATTTATATCGAAAGTAAGCGGCTGTGCCGAGAATTCCTTCAATGTATCAAGCAGTATCCTTGCAGGAAGAGCTATCATCCCGTCTCCCTGTGTATTCTCAAGCTTCATCCTGGTAATCAGTGTAGATTCAAGGTCGGAGGCAGTAATTTCAAGATCATTTCCGCTTAAGTTGAAAAGAAAGTTATCAAGAATCGGAAGTGTATTCTTAGAGCTTATTACCCTGCTGATAGCCTGCAAATGACCAAGAAGTTCAGTACTGGATACGACAAATTTCATAATATTTCCGGTTTAAGTTGATTTTACGATTTACAAGTTTATATACTTTACTATAAATGAATGAATTGAGACAATTAGCCCGCTCAATTCTTAATTATCAATATTACAAAAAAAAAATTATCCTTCAAACAAAAATTATTGAGCAAAGAAATAGCTCTTCTTCTTGAGAAGAGGGTCAATATCAAAATAGCGCATTATAAACAAATCGTCCTTTTCATCAGTTTTTGCCCATAGCCTGTCGCTGTCTATTTTCATGGAACTGTCGATAGTCCTTTCCCATAGGGTAAGCATTGTCTCATCTCCATTTGTCCTGATTGCCGTAATTCTGAAAAGAGGATTCCCTGATTCGATCTTTTTCTTTTCAGGATCAGGCAGGTCGGCAGCCCAGCCTTCAAAGGGTATCAATGCAAAATATGAAATATAACGCCTTACCTGTGCTGTGTCCCATCCTGTCAGCGGACCATTCATATCCGATAAAGTGTATAAATTACACTTATTCGCAATTGAGAAGGAAGATGCAGGATCGGAAACATTTTCAAGCCTGATTGCTGATATTTCAGAAGGGAGAAGTCTGAAAACGGTGTAAGGTTTCCAGAACAGCTCATTTATGGTGAATGCAGATCCGATATCTCCCTCAAATCCAGGCACGTAAACGATGAATGGCTTAGAGATCTCTCTCCTTTTCATTACATTCCCGTACTTATTAGTCCCGGTTTTATAGACGAGAAATGACCGCAGGAGCCGGTTCTTCTCAAAAATCCTGACCTTTAGCGGGGTAATATTATTCTGAATGATTTCGCTCCTGAACAGCTCCTGAGTCAGAGGTGACTTAATCTTTATTTCAGTAAGGACACGCAGAATAAAATTAATTCCGCTTTTCCTCGCTTGGTACATTCCATTAACGGCCCATCCTTCAGCCTGCTTTTCAAGTACAAGCTTTTTGCCTCCTTCAGAAAACTCAATCCGGGTAATTGCATTCTGCTGCTCGATGGCAAATGAGCTTTCTCTTTTCCCGAACGCCGTTCTACCCTTTGCAAGGACCACCAGAAAGAGAAGCAGAATAAGCAAAACTGACAATAAAATATTTCTGGATACTACTTTATTCATTATCCAAATGTTGCATATTTCCTTTTTCTGAAGAAGCTGTACAGTATTCCGGCAATGATAACAATGGCGATCGGTAAAAGAATATTGATAAGCTGCCACTCAGTTCGCTTAGCCTTTACCTCCTGTTTATTGAGCAGCCGCAGTTTCATCTCCCTTGATCTGAGGTCCATCAATCCATTGTTATCGACAAGGTAATTCATGCAATTGATAAGGAAATCCCTGTTGCCGAACATCTGCCCTGTGTACTGATCCTGACCAAGACGATAAGGAGTTTCAGTACTGCCAGAACGGTGCACTTCATTCCTGATGATGTCGCCGTCAGCAACAACTATCATTTTTGTCCTTGTGCCTGAAGTCCTGACCTTAAAACCAGGATCGTTTACAAGGTTTGCTGTCATCCTGTTTTTAAATGCCGAAGTAAAAGCACCTTCAAGCAAAACCGCAACAGGCAGATTTGATTTTGTAAACATATTATGATCAGGAGTTTCATCAGCCTCCTTAAGCCTGATTACCATTGGCGGTAAAATAGTTCTGGAATAGGCAGAGGTTGAAAGCAGTACACTCTTCTTAATTGAAGGATCAAGCCCTACAGTATCAATTGTATTTACAAATCTTCCCAGGACCTTGTTGAGGTTCCTGGTTATGGGATTATGCTGGCTCGGTGCAAGAAGCGGGTAATAGACCCAGGGTGCAGGCACTATCTGTTTCTGTTCCGGACCTGTAATCACCGAAAACCTCTGGATCATACAGTCCATATCCTGAACAATCACCGGGTTTACCCTTGCACCATATCTGAACAGCTGATCTTCAATATTCAAAGGGTGGTACAAGCCGACTGTCTCACCATTTATAAGGCTGTCGGCATTCACCGACACTTCATCATAAAGCCATAGGACCTTGCCGCCGTTCATTATGTACTGATCTATAACCAGCTTGTCGGCTTCACTGAATTCTTTAACGGGCCCGGCTACGATAACTGCAGAATAATTATCGAGAACCCCTGATTTTCCTCCGATAGTTCCCCTGTCGACAGTGAAATATTTTGCCAGGTTCATTGTAATATCTGCAACCTCAATTTCACGCAGCTCGCCCTGACCTTCAAGAAAGGCGACTTTATAGACAGTGTCGGAAGTGATGGTAGCGATAGTCTGAATCATCTCGTATTCAAGTCCTTCCATTGAATGGAGTAAATTCTGCTCATATGATGCCGACTGATTGTTTTCCAGGAAGTTTAATGGCACTTCTGCACCGTTATAATTGACTATCATACCCGGAAATATCATTTTCTGGCTTGAGCCTCCCTCTTCGTCTCCTGCCTGAATATTTACGGGGTTAAGCCCCTTATTGTAAAGAGAAGCATACAGTTCATTTCTCTGCTTTGAATCTTTAGTTTCTGCAGGATTAATGAACTCATAATCGATATGTCTGCCGGAAGCTATCCTGAACTCTTCAAGCATTTCCTGAACCGATCTCTTCAGCCTTTTAAGAGGGATCGGCATTTCGCCATCAAGGTATACCTGAATATATATGTCGTTTTCTATTCCGTCGAGTATCTTCTTGGTCGGTTGAGCAAGAGTGAACCGTTTATCTTCAGTAAGATCGAACCTGAGCCTCACAAAACCAAGGGCTGAAGCTGCTAAAATGATTGCTGCAGCTGTAATGGCAAACCTGATCCATGATCGTGAACTGATGCTTTGAGTAAGTTTTGTTTCAGCCATGACTCAACTCCTTTTCTTCCATTTCCTTGATAACAGCACCAGCCTGGTCGCCTCATTGAATATTGCAGAGAGAGCAATGAAATATACCACATCCCTTATATCAATTACTCCCCTGCTCATTGATTTGTAATGTTCATTAATCCCAAGGCCTATCACAAACTCATCGAGCTTCTTTAAACCGGGCAGATAGGCAAATGAATCGAATCCCATGAAAAGGACAAAGCACAATAAGACAGCTATGATGAAGGCAATTACCTGGTTGTCAGTAAGCGACGACGCAAAGATGCCTGCGGAGGCATAAACTGATGCAAGGAAAAAGAGACCGATGAATGCGCCCCATGTGCCTCCTTTGTCAAGGTTTCCCGGGGTCTCTCCAAGCAGGTACACTGAAATATACCAGATCAGGCAGGGTATCAGTGACAGGAGAACTAGTGAAACTGCTGCAAGGTATTTCCCCCAGATGATCTCCCTTTCGGATACCGGTTTTGAATAGATGAGCTCAATAGTTCCAAGTCTTTTTTCTTCAGCTATCATTCTCATGGTTACTGCCGGGACAAGAAAAAGGAAGACCCAGGGCGCAAGATAGAACAGGGTTCCAAGGCTGGCATAGCCGCTGTCGAAAATATTCCACTCCCCGGGAAAGACCCACATGAAAAGAGAGTTGACAAGAAGGAATACAATGATCACAATATAGCCTGTCAGGCTGNNGCAAACATAAAAAAGCTTAATTGACAAAAATAATCAAATTAGTCATTATACTAATAGTAACGTTCTGATCATTGTTTTCATGTACTCACCCCATTAATCATTTTGTTTATGTCAGGGGAAATTCCTCATTCCTCCGCCTGCCGGCGGATTCATTCGGAATGACA
>PMIG01000229.1:0-208 GCA_003157055.1 Bacteroidales bacterium
AATAGAAATTGAAGGAACGGTAATTGAGCCCCTGCCCAATGCGATGTTCAGGGTAGAGCTCGAAAACGGGCACGTTATCACTGCACATATATCGGGGAAGATGAGAATGCATTATATCAAGATACTGCCAGGTGATAAGGTAAAGGTTGAGATGTCGCCCTACGATCTTACAAAGGGAAGAATAACATTCAGGTATAAATAAGAAATA
>PMIG01000229.1:214-8936 GCA_003157055.1 Bacteroidales bacterium
AAGAAAAATCCCAAGTTCAAACAGAGACAGGGATAATTTTAATTAATTTTGCAACTCAATTTAAGAAAAGTTATATATGGCACGTATTGTTGGGGTAGATTTACCAAGACATAAAATAGGCGAAATAGGCCTTACCTATATTTACGGGGTGGGAAGAAGCACTGCGCAGAAAGTTCTCGATGAGGCCGGCGTTGACAGGAATGCAAAGGTTGAAGAGTGGACAGACGACCAGATCAATACCATCCGCCGGATTCTGAACGATAATTATAAGCTTGAAGGCGAACTGCGTTCAGAAACCCAGCTTAACATCAAAAGGCTTATGGATATAGGCTGCTACCGGGGTGTTCGTCACAGAATCGGTCTGCCGGTCAGGGGACAGAGTACGAAGAATAATGCCAGGACACGTAAAGGCAGGAAGAAGACCGTTGCAAACAAGAAAAAAGCTACTAAATAAATAGATTATGGCAAAGAAGACTGGAGCATTAAAAAAGAGGGTTGTAAAAGTTGAACCATCAGGCCAGGCACATGTTCATTCATCATTCAATAATATTATTGTTACACTGACTAACAATTCAGGGCAGGTTATTTCATGGGCATCAGCAGGCAAAATGGGTTTTAAAGGTTCCAAGAAAAACACTCCTTATGCTGCACAGATGGCATCAGAAGAGTGCGGGAAAGTGGCTTATGACCTTGGACTGAGAAAAGTTAAGGTATTCGTCAAGGGACCAGGTTCAGGACGTGAATCAGCTATAAGGGCTATTTCCAATTCAGGTATCGAGGTTACAGAGATTATCGATGTCACCCCTATGCCTCACAATGGCTGCCGTGCTCCTGGAAGAAGAAGAGTTTAATGATTTAATAAATAAATTCTAAAATTAAATTAAAGTACAATGGCAAGATATACCGGCCCAAAAACAAGAGTCGCAAGGAAATTCGGAGAACCCATATTCGGTCCTGATAAAAATCTGGAAAGAAAGAATTTCCCTCCCGGGCAGCATGGGATGAACAAGAAGAGAAAGAAAACATCAGAATACGGTGTTCAGCTCAGGGAAAAGCAGAAAGCTAAATATACTTACGGGATCCTGGAGCGTCAGTTCCATAATACATTTGAGAAAGCATCACGCTCAAAGGGAGTTACCGGCGAAGTACTTCTTCAGTTTCTTGAGTCACGACTCGATAACACTGTATATCGCTTTGGAATTTCCCCTTCAAGAGCAGGTGCACGCCAGCTCGTCTCTCACCGTCATATCACTGTCAATGGCAAGGTGGTCAATATCCCGTCATACCAGCTGAAACCCGGTGACATTATTGGAATCAGGGAAAAATCAAAGTCACTCGAATCAATCATCGATTCACTAACCACAAGGAAGACTTCAAAGCTTCCATGGCTCGAATGGGACGATGCCCAGATGGCCGGCAAGTTTATGAATCTTCCTGAACGAACCGACATCCCTGAAAATATTAAGGAACAGCTTATTGTAGAATTGTATTCAAAATAATAATCTAAGATAAACTCTATGGCCATTTTATCATTCCAGAAGCCCGACAAAGTAATAATGCTGGAAGCGGATAACAAACTCGGAAAATTCGAGTTTCGTCCTCTTGAACCTGGCTATGGCATTACTGTTGGCAATGCGCTGAGAAGAATCCTTCTCTCCTCGCTTGAAGGTTTTGCTATAACAACTGTAAAGATCGATGGAGTGGACCATGAGTTCTCCACTATCACCGGCGTTATTGAAGATGTAACCGAAATTATCCTTAACCTGAAACAGATCCGTTTCAGGAGAACAGTTGACGAAGTGGATCATGAAAAGGTTACTGTTAAGATCCATAATAAGGAAGTCTTTAAGGCCGGAGATCTGAACAATGCTCTCAGCAGCTTTGAAGTTCTTAACCCGGAACTGGTTATCTTCAGGATGGAATCCGATGTGAAGATCCAGATTGAATTTAATATCAGCAAGGGGCGTGGTTATGTTCCTGCTGAAGAAAATGATCCTGCTGAAGCCGAATTCGGACTAATAGCGATTGATTCTATCTTCACACCAATCATGAATGTGAAGTATACAGTTGAAAATTACCGTGTTGAGCAAAAAACTGACTATGAAAAGCTTCTTTTTGAGATCGAGACGGACGGATCAATACACCCGAAGGATGCGCTTAAGGAAGCAGCTAAGATTTTGATCTATCACTTCATGCTCTTCTCCGATGAAAAGATCACTCTTGACTCGGACGACAAAATGGCTAATGAGGAGTTTGATGAAGAAGTTCTGCACATGAGGCAACTGCTTAAGACTAAACTTGTTGACCTCGACCTTTCAGTAAGGGCACTCAACTGCCTGAAGGCTGCAGAAGTTGAAACGCTTGGAGACCTTGTCAAATTCAATAAAAACGACCTCCTGAAATTCAGAAATTTTGGTAAAAAATCACTTACTGAGCTTGATGAGCTGCTTGAATCAATGAGCCTCTCATTTGGCATGGATGTGAGCAAGTATAAGTTAGAGAAAGATTAATTTGATAATTGTTTGAGGATTTAGAAATGCGACATTCTAGAGTTATTAACCATTTAGGCAGAACGAGTTCACACAGGAAGTCGATGCTTGCAAATATGGCTTCATCACTTATCCTTCATAAAAGGATTACAACCACCACAGCCAAAGCTAAAGCTCTGAAGACTTTTGTTGAACCGCTTATTACAAAATCGAAGGAAGATTCGACACACTCGAGGAGAGTGGTCTTCAGCTATCTTAAGGATAAAGAAGCTGTATCTGAATTATTCAGAGAGGTATCTGTTAAAATAGCTGAGAGGCCTGGAGGCTACACACGGATATTAAAAACAGGTAACAGAATAGGCGATAACGCTGACATGTGCATCCTTGAGCTGGTTGATTTCAATCTGGCTATGCTGGGTGGAGGCGAAGCAGCTAAAACCAAGAGTTCCAGGAGAAGAAGAACAACCAAAAAGAAAGGTGAAGGAGAAGTTGCTGCAAAAACTGAAAAGCCGGTTAAGGAAGCTGAAGGCAAAGCAGAAGCTCCTGCCGCTGAAAAAGAAAAATAAGAAATAAGAATAATCTGAACTTAAAGGGATGGTTCGTTATGAACTTTATCCCTTTTTTTGTATATTGCACTATTGTTCAATAAAATTTTAATTATCTATGGGTCAAATAGTTAGTATACATGCACGTGAGATTCTCGATTCCCGCGGCAATCCGACAATTGAAGTTGATGTTGTGACAACGAGCGGTTACTTTGGCCGTGCAGCAGTTCCTTCCGGAGCATCAACGGGTGAAAATGAAGCTTTGGAACTCAGGGATGGTGATAAAAATCGCTATCAGGGTAAAGGAGTTCTCAAAGCTGTTCAGAATGTAAATAATGTTATCTCGGAAGAGCTGATGGGTATGGATGTAACCGACCAGGCCGGCATCGACAAAAAGATGATCGAACTCGATGGCACAAAAACAAAAAGCAACCTTGGGGCAAATGCTATCCTTGGTGTTTCACTGGCTTGCGCCAAAGCAGCTGCAACACTTCACGGGCTGCCTCTTTTCCGATATATAGGCGGAGTAAATGCTGTAACACTTCCGATACCTATGATGAATATCATTAACGGCGGATCACACTCAGATGCCCCAATAGCATTTCAGGAATTCATGATAAGACCAATCGGAGCTCCCTCATTCACAGAAGGATTACGAATGGGCGATGAAGTGTTTCATTCACTTAAGAAAGTTCTGAAAGGTCGCGGATTGAGTACTGCGGTTGGTGATGAAGGAGGCTTTGCGCCTAACCTTGACGGACCTGAAGATGCGCTGGATACTATTGTTAAAGCAATTACTGCTGCAGGTTATAAACCTGGAACTGACGTCACAATAGCTCTTGACCCTGCTGCCTCGGAATTTTATGAAAATGGTATTTATAATTATGCAAAATTTCAGGGTCCTAAAGGCATGAGGAAAACTTCAAAGGAACAGGTCGATTATTTTGAGAAACTGATTGGCATGTTCCCTATCGATTCAATTGAAGACGGGATAGCCGAAAACGATTGGGATGGATGGAAAATGATGACAGAAAGACTGGGCAAGAAAATCCAGATAGTTGGCGATGATGTTTTTGTGACAAATGTCGAATATCTGAAGAAAGGTATAGAACTGGGTTGTGCAAACTCAATCCTCATTAAACTAAATCAGATAGGTACTCTGACCGAAACTCTTAATTGCATCGAGATGGCACATCGTGCTGGTTATACCACGGTTATCTCGCATCGTTCCGGCGAAACGGAAGATGTTATAATTGCTGATGTTGCCGTAGCTACAAATTCAGGGCAGATTAAAACCGGATCATGCAGCCGTACCGACAGGATAGCGAAGTATAACCAGCTACTCAGAATCGAAGAGATGCTTGGTAATCTGGCAATATACGGGTATAAGAAGTAACCCCCTATCCCCCCCTGTAGGGGGGCTAATTTTGTTCAAGCTCAAGAAGTCTTTTATTATTAGGATTTAGCTCCCATTTAGGGGAGATGGTCTGCCAAACGGCGGACCAGAGGGGTCTCCCGACGTTATTAACAATTGTTGATAACTTCTGTTTATATCAGGTTTACAAGAAGGGAAGCCTTTTTATTGTTTTTTGATATTCTTAATATACATTTGACATATCGGGTGAGCGATAAAAGATTGCTCGAAAGATATGGAACCGGAAAAGGTTACTTAAATGAAACAAGATCCGGTTCGGTCAGACCTTCGGGACTGCATATCAATAGAGCCGAAGCCTGAACGAAGGGGACAGGTCCCAGACCAGAAACCGGGTGTTCAGTAAGATCGAAGAAAACCGGAAACGTTCTTTCAGCGATTGAGTCACATGGCCCCGGGAAAAAAAGGACTTCGGTCCGGATTGAACCGGAACTGGTGTCAGATCCTTCGGGAGATGCACACTGGAGCCAGAAGGACACTTCGTCCCGGAAAGACCCGCCGCAAGGTGGGTACAAAAGGACAGCCGGAAGGTTATACCGTAATAAGTACAACCGGAAAGCCATGGGTTGCGGAGGCAGGTCTAGTATTTGTCGAAACAGCCGGTCAGAATAACAGTAATCCGACGCTGTATGCAGCTTCGGCCGCAAATGGTGAATGGGAACTAATCCTTGTGAATAGTTCCCATTATTGTTTTATACAGTCCCGTTTTTTACCGCTTTCCTTTATTGGTTTCACCTTAATGAATATCTTTGATATTCAACTTGCAGATCGATGGCATATAAAGGACTACAGGATTTCATTGAGGTTCTGAGAAATGAGGGAGAACTCCTTTCTGTAAAAACTTTTACTGACCCGGTACTGGAGATTACCGAGATAACCGACCGCATATCCAAGTCAGGCGGGAAAGCCCTCCTTTTTGAGAACAACGGAACAAAATTTCCTCTCCTAATTAATACCTTTGGCTCACAAAAGAGAATGTCAATGGCTATCAGCAGAAAAGACCTTGATGATCCGGGATTTGATATTGTCTCTTTGTTTGATCATCTTATTCCCGGAAGCCATAATATTTTCAATAAGCTATCCTCACTGCCCGAACTGATTAGAATTTCCGGGTTCCTTCCATCCATCATCAGGCGAAAAGGGGTTTGTCAGCAGGTTGTTATCAAAGATCCTGACCTTTCTATTCTTCCGATACTCAAATGCTGGCCTCACGATGGTGGCCGGTTTATTACACTCCCAATGGTTCATACTGTTCATCCTGTTACCGGCAGAAGAAATGTCGGTATGTACAGGATGCAGGTTCTTGACAGTAAAACAACAGCCATGCACTGGCAGCGTCATAAGACAGGTGCAAATCACTTTGAAGAATGGAAAAAAACCGGAAGACGGATGCCTGTCACAGTCACCCTAGGAGGCGACCCGGTTTATACATATGCAGCAACTGCTCCGCTGCCGGAAAATATTGATGAATATATCCTGGCTGGTTTTCTTAGAAAGCAAAAAGTTAAGCTTGTAAAATGTATTACAAACGATCTTTATGTCCCATGCGATGTTGATATTGTGATTGAAGGATTTGTAGATCCGTCTGAGGAAATGATCTGGGAAGGACCATTTGGAGATCATACGGGGTTTTATTCATTGGCTGACTGGTATCCTGGATTTCATGTCACATGCATTACTCACTCCCGCAATGCAGTATATCCGGCAACTATTGTTGGGATTCCACCCATGGAAGATGCATGGCTGGCAAAGGCTACCGAAAAAATATTTCTTGCTCCCCTTAAGCTCGCTTTGCAGCCGGAAATTCTTGACTTTCATATGCCTGATGCTGGTACTGCCCATAACTTCGTGGTGGTGAAAATTCAAAAGAGTTATCCGGGTCAGGGAAGCAAGGTTATAAACTCATTATTTGGTGCCGGGCAGATGATGTTCACAAAATACCTCGCGGTAGTAAGCGGAGAAGTGGACATCCGGAATTACAGCGAGCTTATCGTTCATATTCTTAAGAATACAGATTTTCACTCCGATCTGCTTTTCTCCTCTGGTCCGCTTGATGTGCTTGACCATTCTTCTGACAATTTCTCGTTTGGTGGTAAACTTGGTATCGACGGAACAGTAAAGATGAGGGAGGAGTCATCTGTGAAGGACCAGGAACCAGGTAATAAGGAATTATCACTGGCAGAGGCAATGGATTTTACAATTAAGGTTTTACTGGATGCCGGGATAATGTTTAAAAAGGTAAGTGGTTTACCTGTTATAGTTGCAGGAGTCGATCAGAAAAGGAATCCGGATTCAATTACTGACCTTAAAAGGTGCCTTGCTGAGAATGCAGGAATGGGGAAAAAGGAATTGATACTCGCGGTCGATCATAATATGCCTTTGGATGATATATCCATGGCAGCATGGCAGATACTGGGCAACACTGACCCTGTACGCGATATATCTCTATTACCCGGAGGGAAGCTTCTTATAGATGGAACACTTAAAGCTTTCAGCAAGTCTCCATTTCCAAGGAAATGGCCTAATGTTGTTTGCTCATCGGTTGAAACGATAAATAAGATCGATTCAGTATGGGATTCCCTTGGCCTAGGGCCTTTCATGGCTTCTCCTTCTCTTAAAAATTCAATGCTGAACTATAGCGACAGCGATGAGGTGTTTATAAATCGTACCTGATCCATTTTCGGATTACAGTAAATACAATACCGATTTTTAGGCTATTTTTGCACTATCTGATGATTGTATCTCTTTATTCATATGATTTTCGGGTGATGCTGATTTCTGCCGGCAGATTAGTGGCAAGGATGCAGGAAGAACATGGTCTTGTTGCAGCGGCTTCACCATACCGGTATTTGTTTTACAGCCTGATCGTAATAGTACTGGTATACTTTATCGTTATGGCTCAGTCCAGAAACCTGGTAAAAACAAGGAGGAAGCTGAAAGAGAAGGAGCACCTTCTTGATCTGGTCGAAAATCAAAAATCAGAACTGGAGATAAGGGAGCGGAATATTACCGACAGTCTTAATTATGCACAGCGGATTCAGGAAGCACTGTTGCCTTCAGAAGATTATTTTCGTAAGTTTTTCAGGGAATCTTTCATTTTTTATAAACCCAAGGACATCGTCAGCGGCGACTTTTACTGGATAGGAGAGAAGAATGAAAGGATATTTATTGCTGCTGCAGATTGCACTGGTCATGGTGTTCCGGGGGCATTAATATCGATGATTGGCATTGAGATAATTGAGAAAACCATCAATGATGATAACATAAATATCCCTTCTGCTATTCTTGCAGTTTTAAACAAGGGCCTTGAGAAGACATTTAGCAGGGAAAAGAATATCGGGACAATTATAAGAGACGGGATGGATGTNNGAGAACCATGAAATCGACCTTATGGAAGATGATATAATATATCTTTTTTCCGATGGTTACGTCGACCAGTTTGGCGGTTCTGAAAACAAGAAGTTCATGTACAGGCGGTTCAAGTATTTGCTTACAACTATTCACCATTTCCCTGTCAATGACCAGAAGTCAGTTCTTGAAGAGAATATGAGGGCTTGGATGGGAAGCACTCCACAACTCGATGATATAATGGTAATCGGATTTAAGCCTTTTTCAGGCAGGGACTAAATGAATCTCTTGATCTTATCTATGAGGGCTGACGGCTGGAATGGCTTGCTGATATAGTCATCAATGCCTGCAGAAATGCATTTCTCTTTGTCACCTAGCATTGCGTTTGCAGTAATTGCGATTATCGGGATGTGGGTGTTGGTGCTGGCTTCAAGGGCACGGATTTTTTCAGCTGCAATAAGTCCGCTCATTACAGGCATCTGAATATCCATCAGAATCAGGTCGTAGCTGGCTGTTCCGAATTTATCGAGGGCCTCCTTGCCGTTTGAGGCTGTTTCGATGCCGGCAACAAGCGGCTTTAGTGTAAGATGAGTGATCTTCTGGTTAATAAGGTTATCTTCAACGAGAAGTATTCTAATGTCTTTCAGCTCCTTATGGATTTTATCCTTCAGTATCAGCTCTTCGATCTTAGGTGAAGCAAGCTGTTGTTTTGGTTCATAAACAACGTTGGTAAAAGGAAGGCTAATATTCAGAACGGTTGAATTACTGCCAGATTCCTGGCTGAAGGTACCCTTACCGGCTGAAATCAGACGGCCAGCAAGACTTTTACCGGGATCCTTTTCATCGATAAGCATTATATTCCTGTCTGTCTGTATTCTCAATCCCACATAACTTCCGGAATCGGTGAC
>PMIG01000097.1:0-5240 GCA_003157055.1 Bacteroidales bacterium
CGCCAGCAGGCGGGGTTATTTATTTTACCGAAGGTAATCCCTGTACTCATTCCCCATCCCTCTCTATGCATGCAAGATGGCTCATTCGCTAAACCAGCCCCCTGGGCTGGTGCTTTACGCCCGATCCTGTAAAGAGGTGGCGTATTATTTGAGTGCGATGGTATGAAGAAGTATCCGGGATTTTATTATGGGACATTAAGTTTGAATTCAGAAAACTGTAATTGTAAAGGATAACTCGAAAGATTAAATAATTTATCAGATTATTAAAGCATTAAGTATTTATATTAGAGATTTTTTTATGGTTGGAAAGCCTGATAATGGCTCTGTTTAATAAAAATGTTAATAATATTATTCGATTATTTTTTTGTTATGTTCCTAAATAGTAGTATATTCGCCCCGTAAAATTTGAAACTCAAACGATTAATTAAATAAAATCGGAAGTTGTTAAATAAACAAAGTATTAAAAAGGTTAGAAAAATGAAGAACAAAGTTTTAATGGGATTAGCAGCTATCGCAATGGTTGCTTTCCTTTCAAGTTGTGGTAAAGTCCCACAGACTGAAATCGATGCTACTAACGCAGCTATTGCTGCTGCTCAGGCCGCTGAAGCTAATGTTTATGTTCCTGTTGAATTTACAGCATTACAGGATTCAATGAATGCTATCAATGCTGCTGTTGAAGCTCAGAAATCAAAATTATTCAAGAAATTCGGCCCTGTTAAGGTAAATCTTGCAAAAACCTTAACACTTGCTAACACTGTTGCAGCTGATGCAGCAGCAAAGAAAGACGAAGTTAAGAAAGAAGCTGGAACTCTTCTGAATGACATCAAAGCTGTTATTGATGAAAATAACAAGCTTATAACAAAAGCTCCGAGAGGAAAAGAAGGTGCTGCTGTTATTGAACAGATCAAAGCTGACATGGTAACCATCAATGCATCAGTTGTTGATGCACAGGCACTTTATGACAAAGGCACCTATATGGATGCTCTTAACAAAATCAAAGCTGCTAAAGAAAAAGCTGACGGTATCAACACCGAGCTGAAAGACGCTATTGCTAAAGTTCATAAAGGCAAGAAGTAATTGATTATAAATCAATAGTCTTAAGAAATCCCCGGGCTAAACCCGGGGTTTTTTGTATTTTGACCAAGGATTGAAATTATGAGTCTGATCTGGAAACGAATATTAATTATTTCTTCGGCGGCAATCTTTATTTTCCTCCTAATATTCTTCTTAATCATATATACGCCGAAACCCCCTGTGAGTGACATGGCATATGCTCGAAATGCTATTTCACTTGCTACAAGGGACAAAGCCGATGCATACTCAAAAAAGCTTTATAAGGAAGCCAAGGGTTATTATGATTCAGCTCTCAGAAGCTGGCAAAAGGAAAATAAGAGGTTCCTTTATTTTCGGGATTACTCCAAAGTGGCAAAATTAGCAAAGCTTGCCGTTAAGGCTGCAAACCAGGCAGCCGATAGCTCAATATTCACTTCCTCAAACCTTAAAAGCAGCCTGAAGCAAAAAATAGATGTCCTTGATGACCTGGCTAATAATATAGATGAGTTGTTTACAACATATCCGCTTACTACTGAAACCAGGAACCGGATCTCCAAGGGGGGAATGCTGCTTAAAGAGGCACGGATAATATATCAAAAGGGACGTTACCTTGAAGCCGACAAGAAGCTGATTGAATCAGAATATCTGCTTACAACCTCCTATGAGAATGCCAGCATCAACCTGAAAAATTATTTCAAGTCATACCCCGAATGGAAGAAATTAGCAGAAGAAACCATTGCTAATTCCAGNNGGCAAAAACTGGGTAGGTGATAAAATGGTCAGGGGCGATAAAGCAACTCCGGAGGGCATGTATAAGATAACCATGAAGTTTGGAAGCAATAAAACGAAGTACTATAAAGCACTTCTCCTTGATTATCCCAATGAGGAGGATACGGCAAAATTCAGAGCCGCAATTGAAAAAGGAATTCTTCCAAGATCGGCAAAGATTGGCGGCCTGATTGAGATCCATGGCAACGGCGGCAAGGGAATAGACTGGACTGAAGGATGCATTGCCCTTACAGACAGGGAAATGGATTCTGTTTTCAAAATTGTAAAGGTGGGAACCCCTGTTACAATAATAGGCTCTATGCTGGATCTGCAGCACGTTATGAAAAGATAATCCGATCTGATGGAAAATGATAATATAGTCATCAATCCTGATCAGCTCCCCAGGGAAACTGAACAACCTGCCATCATTAATACTGATGTTCAGGTGAATTCAGCCGAGAACCTGACGTTCTTGAGAAAGCTGCAGGAAAATAAAAGACTTTTCAGCCTGATAAGGACGCTTTTCTTCATTTTCGTGAGTGCATTAGCATTATTACTCATTTTCCTGTTTATTATTTCTGTCGTTCCTGCCCTGCAGGAAATACCTTCAGGAGGCAGAACACATCTGGTAAATTCGGAGGAGCTTAGGCAGAGCGCTTCTTACAGGAAACAGATAACGCTGATGAAGAAAGACATCGACCGCCTTAATATTAAATATAACAATTATACTACCGGACAGTCATATTTGGTAATTAATACAACAGATAACCTCTTCTACCTTTATAAAAATAAGAAGCTTATCAGGAGCGGCCATTGCAGTACGGGAAGTTATATGATGCTGAAAACTGAAGAAGGCAGAAGCTGGGTATTCAAGACGCCCAAGGGAAAAAGAACTATACAGGGAAAAACCACTCATCCCTACTGGCACAGGAGCGACTGGTCATATATTGAAGAAGGATCTCCGGTACCTCCAAAGGATGATCCTTCAAGATATGAATACGGAGTACTGGGCGATTATGCCATGTCGCTCGGCGATGGTTACATGGTACATGGTACAATTTATAAGCGATTTCTTGGCATGCCCGTAACGCATGGATGCGTACGTTTAAACGATGAAGATCTCGATATCGTTTTCCATTCCCTCAACATAGGGTCAAAAGTGTATATATTCTGAATTGAAAATATTTAACCAAAATGGGAACCGAAAACGAAAATAATCCCAATCTCAGAAAAATTCTGGTAATTACTCTGACATCAATTATTGGAGCTGTCCTGATCTATTTTTCAGTCATGTGTATTCTTGCTCCGGTAAGGAAACTTAAGGAAATAAATGAGGAATATACTTTTCAGCCTGATTCGAAGAATAAAATTGATGAAAGGATATATTCCGATTCAGCTTATCTTAAATTATTGAAGGAGAAATCATTTCTGCAATCAAGGATTGCAATGGCTGAATCAGATTCTATATATGTTACAATTAACATACCTGACAGTACGATTGATCTTGAGAGCTGCGGAGTAGTAGTACATAGTACGAAGATTCAGAAAATGAGTATCAGTAATATTATAAAATCGGGGAATGAATATATTATTTCGTCCATGCTGAGCAAACCATTTTCAATTGAAAACAGTTTTTCCACTATTCCTAAGGAACCTCTCATGATTAAGATGGCGCCAAAGGATACTTCAGAATTCGTGCCTGATGCCGTACCTGATACTGCATACCACGAACCGGTTAATTATGTCCTCGAGATGAGCAACGGTACCAGGATATTTGTTTACCAGGCTGAATTTCCTCATCCTGGCGACAAGATGCACCTCTTTAAGTTCGATATGAAGTACAGGCTTCAGAATACATTTAATGCAATAAAAAGGACCATGTTTTTTAAAGTCCCTGACTACCATCCCTTTATAAAGATCAGGATACCCAGGGCAGATGCTAAGATAATCTACCGGGCCCTTCCGGTTCATGGCCAGATCGCCGTATACAGGTAATCAAAATTATTTACTCCCGGTTCAGCTTACATCAAAAAAAAATGTAAGTTTATGATTGTATTATTTTAAAAATAACTTTCATGGGAAGATTTACCGGCGTTATCGGGATTGTGATAATCCTCGGACTGGCATTTTTATGGTCAAACAATCGTAAGGCAATTAACAAGAGGCTTGTGATCACCGGTCTCTTACTTCAGCTGGTACTTGCAATATTCATTCTGAAGGTACCTCTTGGTCAGGAAATTTTTGCCTTTCTGGGGAAGGCGATCAATAAACTTCTCGATTTTTCACAACAGGGAGGGCAGTTCGTCTTTGGCGACCTTACAAAAATTACACAGATACTCCCTGCAGGCATTGTAAAGAGCGGAGTCTTCCTTTTTATACTTCTTCCCACAATAATCTTTGTTTGTGTTCTTGTTGCAATGGCATATCATGTGGGAATCATGCAAAGAGTTGTAGCTGTACTGGCGAGGTTCGTCCGCTGGGCAATGAGAGTAAGCGGTAGCGAAGCGCTTTCAAATGTAGCAAGCGCCTTTGTCGGTCAGGTTGAGGCACAGATCATGATCCGGCCCTACCTGTCAGGAATGACTAAATCTGAACTTCTTGCCTCCATGACCGGCTCAATGGCATGTATAGCAGGAGGGGTAATGGCAGTATATATTTCCATGGGGGTTCCTGCATCCTACCTTCTTGCAGCCAGCCTTATGGCTGCTCCCGGCGCCCTGGTTATCGCAAAAATAGTTTTTCCTGAGACAGAGGTATCCGAAACCATGGGCAAGGTCACTCTTGAGGTAAAAAAGGAACATTCAAATATCATGGACGCAATTGCCTCCGGAGCATCCGATGGAATGAGAATATCGATAAACGTAATTGCCATGCTCATCGGAGTAATTGCTCTTATTGCTCTGATTGATGCACTGTTAGGTTATTTTGGACATTTCCTGGCATGGACCGGATTATCTCTGAGCGTTCTAGGCCTTGATGTCGATCATCTCAGCCTGAAAAGTGTCGTTGGATCTCTCTTTTCGCTACTGGCAATTGTGATGGGAGTTCCGCCTAAAGAATCGATGTCAGTCGGATCTCTTATGGGAACGAAGATGGTTATCAACGAATTCGTTGCATATTCCGATCTATCACCTATGATCGCCAAGGGAATTCTAAGCGCCAAGTCAGTTGTGATCGCAAGCTTTGCACTGTGCGGATTTGCAAATTTCTCTTCTGTGGCTATTCAGCTTGGAGGTATCGGGGCAATTGCTCCTAACCGCAAAGCCGATCTTGCGAAACTGGGATTGAAAGCTATGATCTGCGGAACAATGGCATCATATATCTCAGCTTCTCTGGCGGGGATACTGCTATAGGGAATTTCCTTCAGTGATCCCTTTTAGGGGTCCAAGCAAAGCCTTCATGAACCCTTCGGGACTTAT
>PMIG01000097.1:5305-13153 GCA_003157055.1 Bacteroidales bacterium
CGGAGAGGGGGGGATTCGAACCCCCGGTCCGCCGGAAGGCGGACAACGGTTTTCGAGACCGCCGCAATCGACCACTCTGCCATCTCTCCAAAAATTATTGCCGTCCCGGTATATCGGAACCATATCCCGGAGGCGCAAATTTGAGCAATTTTATTTAAAGAATTGCAGTATGCTACTAAAAACAAGAAGATAATTCTTTTAAGAACTCAATTGTATTTAATTATCCTGCTTACGATAGACCCCCGGTCTGAAGAAAACCTTACAATATATATGCCCGGTTGAAGATCAACCAGTAAAACCTCAAGAACATTTGTTCCATCTAATTTTAAAGTCTTACGAATCATTCCATTTAAATCGGATATTTCCAGTAGTTTGTAAGCTTTTAAATTTGAAAATGTTATGACATCTTTGGCTGGATTTGGAAATATACTGACCGGTATTAATCCTTCTTTTAGAGTCTGAGTCGAGGTAATTATCTTGGTAGTGACCATAATATTGTCAAGAAAAAACCTTTTAGCCAAAGACTCAAATTTTATTTTACCTGAAGCTATACCTGACATAATAGGCATCTCAATTGTCCTGTATTCATCTGATGGAGTAATTGGATCCCCCAGTGAGAATCCATTGACAGAAACCTGTATGCTTGATGTATTCCCCGGCCATCCTGAAATATCGAATTTTAGAACAATAGCATCTTCATAACCTGAAAGGTCAATTAAGGGAGTCTCGATCCATCCGGTAATATCCGAGGTGCCTATTTTAATTTCTCCTCCGGCAGAATATATTTTGGAACCTGTCCAACCCGGAGACTGTGTCCGCAGATCAAGAACTGCGGACACATCACTTGTAGAGGGTAAAGAATGAGAGCCGGATGTAAAACCTGAAAAATTTTCATAGAATAGCACTGTTTGTCCATTCACAATTAATCCTATGCAGAGAAAAAGAATGGAATAAGATGACCTTGAAAGGAGCAGCGATCTTTTCATTTTAATAAGTATTTATTCCTGAAAAACTACTTTAGCACATGCTAATTTAATTAAAATTTATATCAGAAGTTTTAATTTTGGATAAAATCCTACCTTAGCTAGAAATTCATTCATCGATAACATTAATAAACCTTTATGCCGTGGAAAAGCTTTTTAAATTATTCATTGTTATAACTTTAACAGTAATGAACCTGATTTCCTGCAAAAATGAAAAGCAGGTTGATAAATCCAACCCCTTTTTCAGCGAGTTTAACACTCCGTTCAATGTTCCGGCCTTCGAAAAGATAATGGCGAAGCATTATATGCCTGCCTTTGAGAAGGGCATGACCGACGGAAGAAATGATATTGAACAAATCGTTAAGAACGGGCAGACCCCGACATTCGAAAACACTATACTGGCAATGGATAATGCCGGTGAACTCCTTTCAAATGTCTCCTCGGTTTTCTTTTCACAGGCTTCTGCAAATACCAACGACTCCCTTAAGAAAATTGAAGTGGAGATATCACCTAAGCTTGCCGCTTACAGCGACGAGATAAGGCTCAATCCGGATCTTTTCAAAAAGATAAAATATATATTGTAACTTACCCNNAATATATATGACAACCAGGCAAAATTAAATCTCGATCCTCAACAGGCCTTTATCCTGGAAAACCTTTACAAGGGATTTGTCCGCAATGGAGCCAACCTTAACAAGCAGGATCAGGATTCCCTTAAAAAGTTAAACCAGCAGATATCCGTGCTTTCTGTAAGATTCTCCCAGAATATACTTAGCGAGACTAACAACTTTAAGCTTTTTGTCGACAGAAAGGGAATTGAAGGGTTGCCTGAATCAATAGCAGCAGC
This sequence comes from Bacteroidales bacterium, assembly GCA_003157055.1. Lineage (GTDB taxonomy): Bacteria > Bacteroidota > Bacteroidia > Bacteroidales > VadinHA17 > LD21. Next base: position 7,136 of record PMIG01000097.1, read on the forward strand.
TGCTGCTGATGCTGCAAAAGCTGACGGACAAGAGGGTAAATGGCTCTTCACAACTCAAAAGCCAAGCATCTTCCCATTCCTTACATATTCACCAAACAGGGAGTTGCGCCGCGAGTTGTTCAATGCTTATATAAACCGTGGTAATAATGGCAACGAATACGATAACAATAAGGTATTTGCTGAACTTGTAGCCCTTCGCGCAGCACACGCAAAGATACTTGGTTACAAGTCGCACGCCGATTATATGCTCGAACTAAGGATGGCTAAAAATCCGGAGAATGTCGATAAGCTTCTCAACAGCCTATGGGAAAAGGCTATTCCCGTTGCAAAAAATGAGGTCGGTGAGATGCAGAAGATAATAAACAAGGAGGGTGGAAAATTCAAGCTCGAGCCTTCCGACTGGTGGTACTATTCCGAAAAGCTAAGAAAGCAGAAATATGATCTGAACGACTCTGAGCTTCGTCCGTACTTTAAGCTTGAAAATGTTATCGAAGGAGTGCTTGGATGTGCAAACAAGCTCTACGGGATCACATTTTCCCCGATTGCAAATATTCCTCTTCCTCATCCTGATGCAAAGGCGTTTGAAGTCAAGGATAATGACGGATCGCACCTTGGGGTCCTTTACATGGACTTTCATCCCCGCGAAAGCAAACATCAGGGGGCATGGTGCGGAACTTATCGCAGCTATCATGTCAAAACTGGAAAAGCAATAACCCCTGTAGTCACCTGTGTTTTCAACTTTACAAATGCAAACGGCGATATACCGGCTCTTCTAGACATGGATGAGGTAACAACTCTTTTCCACGAGTTTGGGCATGCTCTTGACAATCTGTTTAATAAGAACCCATATAATTCATCATATGTAGCTCAGGATTTTGTCGAAATGCCTTCGCAGCTTAATGAGCACTGGGCTACAGAACCTGAAGTACTGAACATGTATGCAAAGAATTACAAGACCGGCGAACCTATTCCGGCTGACCTTGTGAAGAAAATTACAAACAGCGGATATTTTAACCAGGGTTTCGCCAACGTTGAGGTACTGGCTGCTTCAATGCTCGATATGGCTTATCATACTCTACAGGCTCCGGTAAGTATTGATGTTCAAGGCTTTGAAAAGGAATATTTCACTAAGATCGGACTTATCCCTGAGATCGTCTCACGGTACAGGACAACATATTTTCTCCATATCGCCGACGGCTATGATGCAGGATATTATTGTTATAAATGGGCTGCCGTTCTCGATAATGATGCCTTTGAAGCTTTTAAGGAAAAAGGAATCTTCGACCAGGCAACCGCACAATCATACAGGAAAAACATCCTTGAGAAAAACGGAACCATGGATGCCATGCAGATGTTCGTCAACTTCCGGGGCCGCGAACCAAAGATTGAACCTCTGCTGAAGAATACTGGGTTGCTTAATTAATTATAAAGTCATGCAAGTTGTGTAAAAACTTTTTGACCAACGTCATCCCTTCGTAAAGCGGAGGGATTTTTTTTGCTTAGACAATCTGATTTAATTGGGTTATTTATTCTTTTTATCTTTAAGGTATCTGTAGCGTCTCCAGAATGGCAGGGTAGTAAGAGATGTAAATCTAATGAGTAAATTGACAGGTTTAAATGCCATAGGCATGGAAAGAAAAAAAATGTGCGGCCTGAGTGCCGGGGAAATGCATGACTTTATTAAGGATGAGGGTTTCAGTCATGAGCATGCATTATCTATTGCCAATGCCATTTACAAAAAAGGAGCAGTCAGCTTTTTCAGTGTTTCAAAGATTCCGAAAAAATTAATGGAATTTCTCTCATCAAGAGCGGAGACAGGTGTTTATAGTTCTGTTGCCGCTGAGNNTAAAAGAAATACAGTTTGTGTTTCAACCCAGTCAGGTTGCAGAATGGGATGCCCGTTCTGTGTTACCGGCAAATACGGATTTCACGGTAACCTTGATGCCGGCGATATAGTTAACCAAGTTATAGGCATTTCTGAAGCGGAGATGGTTACTCACGTGGTGTTCATGGGCATGGGGGAGCCAATGGACAATATTGAAAATGTAATTAAAGCATGCAGTATATTGTCTGCGGAATGGGGCAAAGCCCTGAGCCAGGTTAATATAACCGTCTCAACCGTCGGAATTACACCCGGAGTAAGGAAATTCCTTGAAAAGTCGGGATGCAATCTTACTTTAAGCCTTTTTTCTCCTTTCCCGGATGAGAGAAGAAAGGTCGTTCCTGCCGAAATAAAATATCCGGCTAACGGTATCATTGATATCATGAGAGATTACCCACTTGGCAGGAAGAGAAGACTGAGCGTGGCATACGTGATGATCAAAGGTGTTAATGATACAGACAGGCATCTAGAAGGATTGAAGGAGCTGCTGGGAGGAACTGGCATCAGGATAAACCTGCTTCCGTATCACAGTATCGGAAATGAAATAAACCGCTCTTCCCCGGTTGAAAGAATGATGTTTTTCAAGCACAACCTGGTTACCTCAGGTATCTCATCATCTATCAGAAAATCCCGCGGAGCTGATATATCAGCAGCATGCGGTCTCCTTGCATCAGGGTTTAAACATGAAGCATTGTGAAATTATTAACAGTAAAATGTTTTTAAAGAAAATTCCCGCTTATTATATTTATGTAAAATACTGATCATGAAAAAATGCCTCTTTTCAATTATCGCGATATTACNNTCTGGCAGCCGGATGCAATTCAGGAGATCAGGTCAATTCGAGAGAGAATTATGCCATTATCCCGGCACCGGTTTCGTTAATCGAGTTGAATGGTGATTTTGTCTTCACGACAAAAAGCAGGATAATACTATCGACCTTCAACGATGAGACACTGCTTGCGGCAGATTTTCTTTCACACCTCGTCGCAAACCCGACAGGATTTAAAACTAAGGTTGCAGAAGGAAAGAAACCGGAATCCGGATCGGTATTCATGATGCTTGATACTGCCATAAAGGATAAGGAAGGATATGTTTTAACAATTACTCCGAAAAAAATAATCATTAAAGCCAAATCTGCTCCTGGGCTCTTTTACGCGGTTCAGACAATCAGGCAGCTCATGCCTGTTGATGTGGAGAAACCTTTTGTTGTTGAAGGATTCAGGCTTGCCGTTCCGGCATGCGAGATAAAGGATGCTCCAAGGTTTGCCTACAGGGGGATGCATCTTGACGTGTGTCGTCATTTTTTCCCCCCTGGGGATGTAAAGAGGTATATCGATATGATTGCACTTCATAAAATGAACACTTTTCACTGGCATCTGACTGATGACCAGGGATGGAGGATAGAAATAAAGAAATATCCCCGGCTTACAGAGGTTGGAGCATTTCGTAAAGAGACTCTTGTGGGTCATGACGGGAAGCAACCTTTTGTCTATGATGGAAAACCATATGGAGGTTTTTATACCCAGGATGAGATAAGGGATATTGTAGCTTATGCAAAATCAAAGTTTGTCACCATTATCCCTGAAATAGAGATGCCTGGTCATGCTCTTGCCGCGCTGGCAGCATACCCTGCATTGTCTTGCACCGGGGGGCCGTTTGATGTATATACACGATGGGGTGTTGTCGACGATGTTTATTGCGCCGGGAAGGAGGAGACTTTCAATTTTCTTGAGGATGTTCTTACTGAAGTGATCGGCCTTTTTCCGGGCAAGTACATTCACATTGGCGGAGACGAGTGTCCGAAGACCCGATGGGAGAAGTGTCCTCTCTGTCAGAAGAGGATAAAAGCGGAAGGGCTGAAGGATGAACAGGAGCTTCAAAGCTATTTCATCCGGAGGATAGAGAAATTCCTTAATTCGAAAGGCCGCAAGATCATCGGCTGGGATGAGATACTTGAAGGTGGGCTGGCTCCGGAAGCAGCGGTCATGTCATGGAGAGGAACAGATGGAGGGATAGCTGCTGCACAGCAAAAGCATGATGTTATAATGACACCCGGTGAATATGTTTATCTCGATCATTATCAATGTGAACCAGCTGATCAGCCATTGGCTATCGGAGGTTATCTGCCCCTTGAGAGAGTTTATTCCTATAACCCGATGCCTTCCGAGCTTAAATCAGAAGAGCAGAAATACATACTTGGCATACAGGGCAATGTCTGGACGGAATATATAGGAACACGGGATTACCTTGATTACATGACTTACCCGAGGATGATTGCGATAGCTGAGACTGGATGGACGCAGGACAGGCTTAAGGACTTCGATGACTTCCTGGCACGCTTCGAAGCATCAGGAAAGAGATACGATGTTATGGGGATCAATTATTTCAAGGGCGAATACAGGGATACAAGAGCCGTTAGGTAAAGTTTATAACATTTATCTGTTAATCAGCTGGAACATATATTCATCGAGATATCCTTCGGAGGTCTTTACCCATTCTTTCCTGATACCCGACTGAACAAACCCCTGTATTTTGAATAATTCCATGCTCTCAGAGTTATTAGCAAGAATATTGCAATAGAGCTGGTGCAACTGAAGAGTGGTGAAACAATAATCAATAAGTCGTTTCAGGGCCATGGAAGCATATCCTTTTCTTCGTTCTGCATCATCGGCTATAAGGATGCCAACTCCTGCCCTCATATGAAAAGGGTCGAAATCAAATAAATCAATTGTACCTATTGTCTTTTTCCCGGGAACAAGCTCAATCATCAGACGAAGCTGCCCGGTCTCAAAGATATTCTTGTGAGAATTCTCCAGGTATCGCTTCAGCGTATATTTTGAGAATGGAGCTACAGTATTGCTGATAACCCAGTAAGAATCATTATTTTCCCATTCATATAGAAGCTCAAGGTCTTCCGGTTCCAGCGCTCTCAACTTTATTTTTTCACTCTTCATAACGAGAAAAGTAATATTTCAATTAGTAATAAGAAGGTTTAGTTCTCTTATGAACGCATCCCCGAATCCGGCATCCTGAACCGCTTGAAGAGCTTCCTTTGCCTTCGAGAACTGGGGGTATTCACCCATTATATACCTGTAATAGCCGTCTTCAGAAAGGATCTCTCTTACACCCTTGAAATTCCTGAAAAGGCTCATGTTAATAGGTGAAATAGCTGCCTTGAGCTGGATAGTATAAAGCCTTTTCTTATTAGACTGGCTGACAGTAGGAGCAAGCTTTGCATTTGCACTTGTGATATGATTAAGATCGTACTGATTTACCACGTAGGCTCCCGTAAATCCCTTCTCCTTAACATAGCCAAGAAATTTTATAGCATCCGGCTTATTATAAAATACGCCCAGGGCATAAATATTCATTGAATCAGCGGGTATTGTCCTGATGAACAACATACCGCTTAGCTTGAGATTTTCAAAATGACTATCCGAAATTACAGCACTTGCTATTTCAAGTATAATGCTATATTTCATTGATGAGGCCAGCCTGAGGTGTTCAGGAGTATATGTATCCTGCCTGATTACGACCCCGGTCTGCGGATCAACTATTCCAAACGCAACTCTTCTGTTATATTTTCTTCCTTCGGGGTTATCAGACCCATCCCGGTTGGTATTAATAGCAGCAAAATTTGACTGTCCGAATGCCTTGCAGACGAATCTGTTTGAAGGTATAGCTGATGAAACAAGATACTCAATTACTGAACGGGCTCTTTTCTTTGCAAGCTTCAGATTGTACGCGCTGCTTCCTTTAGCATCAGTGTAACCGGCAACCTCAATTTTAAGGTCGGGGTTGCTTATCAGGATCGATTTAATCTGTTCTAACCCTTCTTTTGCAGTCTCATCAAGCTTAAAGCTGTCGAAAGCAAAAAGTATGTTTTTAATTGCCAGGAAGTTTCTTTCTGCCACTTTTTCAGGAGTAAGTGTCGGATTTATAACCATGTAATGACTGAGGAAGTAAAGGGGCAGGCTCAGATTAATCGTATCAGTTTTATAACCAGGGTGTGTTGTCACCAGCTTGTACTCACCGGGTTTCATTTCAAATTTGAATGTGGCATCTTCCTTTAATGAAATTGTTCTGACAAGCGTGTTATTCTTAAGGTCAAAAAGTCTGACAGTTGCCTTTTTTGG
>PMIG01000097.1:13179-13475 GCA_003157055.1 Bacteroidales bacterium
GTGTTCTCCCCGGTTGTATTAAAGGCATAAGGCAATCCAACCGGGTTTGTCCACCCTCCGTTCCTGTAAATTGACCTGAATACATCATAGCCACCCATGCTTATGTGGCCTACGGAACTGAATGTAAGTGCATTATTTGCCTGATCAAAGAACGGAGTATCCTCATTGAAGGCTGAATTTATTACCTCTCCGCAATTGACAGGGGTATTCCACGACCCGTTGGCTTTCCTTTCAGCGACCCATATGTCGAGTTCACCAAATCCGCCTGGCCTGTTACTCGAGAAATATAATTTCGA
>PMIG01000097.1:13495-18893 GCA_003157055.1 Bacteroidales bacterium
AGGAGTCTGCCATTTATCTTTCTTGAAAGAGCAGAAAATTTTAGTTTTATCTCCGGTTTTCTGAGTAAATATAAAGATTGAATCGTTTTTTGCTAGAACAGGGTTGGATGCCCCCGGGTAATCTTTAAGCCATGGTATAAAGAGTTCGGAGATGATAGTCAGGGGCTTTTTCTTCATCTCGATTGCATATCTGCAATTCCTGATCTGGTTATCGACATAATCCATCCTGAAGACATCAGTCTCGTTTAGTTTCTTCTTGAATTCGTTGTAGAGGGTGATTGCTTTTTCAAGGCTGTCATTCACATGGTATGCTACGGCAAGGTAAAGGTAAGCGTCCAATGGAGCTTTCTCACCATATTCAACGTATTCCTTGTCGCTGGCAACTACATTTTTAGAAGCCGTTTTCAGAAGCTTGAGGGCCTCTAATTTCTTTCCATCAATATTCAGATAGGATATTCCAAGTTTTGCCTGCAGGCTTGAATTATCAGGATGTGATTTAAGCAATGGTTCGTACAGGCTGGCAGCTTTCACATAATCCTCATCATAATAATAGGATATATCGGCTTCCTGAATGGCCCTGATAAATTCTTTTTTAGATAAGTCCTGGGAGTAAAGTGGGGAGATGCAGCATGTAATCAAAGAAAAAAGGATGATTTTCGATGACCGATTCATTGTTTGGATACTTTTTTGATGAAGATTTCTTCAGGATAACCTTTCCTTATCAACTCCAGTCTTAAAGCTGTTGCTTCCTCCCTTGTTTTAAACCGTCCCGTGGTATACCTGTAGAATCTATCAACATCATTGTACATTACCTTCATGTCGTTAATACGCTTGAAATAGGTTACATCAACAGGATTATACAGAGCCATAACCTGTACGGTATAGTAAAGCACATCTGAATCTTTAATGTTAGCATCATTCACATCATTGACGTTCATATTCTTAATGAGGATACTTGAGTCGATGGATGCGACTACAGGAATATCCTTCAGGTTTATTTTTTCATATATAGTAGGCGGAGTTTCAACAGGTTTAATAATAACAGATGTATCCTTTTCCATGGTTGCATCCATAACAATGGAAAGGGAAGGGTTATCCTGCAGAACTGAAGTGTCTCTTGACTGAGTCAGGTAGCCAAAGCCCATATATATAAGTCTGTAAGACCCAGGAGTTACGATAAAGCTGTAATGGCCTGTGTATTTATTGGGATATCCGACATCAACAGTATCGCCTGATGATTTATTTACCAGGTGTATTGAATATTTTTTATCGAATGGAATGATAGTGTCGGCAAGATTATATTTTCCCATTATCTCGTATGACTGGTTTACATCGGTATTACCCATGCCAATGAAGAAAATATCCTTTTTCTTGTAATCAGTAGTTATTGAATAATAAGCATTTTTCCCTCCATTGAGAGGCTGGAAGAATTTATCATCATCAGTGGAGTTGATCGGGAATCCGAGGTTCGAAGGCGTCTTCCACGCTGTACCCTGCCTGACACTTTTGAAGTTGTCAAAGCCTCCCATTGAGTTGTGACCTTCAGAACTGAAATAAAGAACGGAATCATTATCTGTTATAAAGGGAGTATCCTCGTTGTATGGAGTATTTATAGTATTTCCGAGATTGACTGCAGGACCCCAGTCGCCAGAGGCATCTTTTTCCGAGACATAAATGTCAAGGCCTCCGGCACCTCCATCCCTATTACTTGTGAAATAGAGTTTCTTGCCGTCAGAAGAAATCGAAGCGTGAGACTCGTAAAACTTGGTATTTATATTTTTGTTAAGCTTTTTTATTGGCGTCCAAGTTCCGTTTATGAGTGTTGAGGAATATATATTGCCATCATAACCGTCGTTCTTATAAAGAAATAGTTCCGATCCGTCTTTATTAAGTGAGCAGGACGAACAATCTTCACCGGCTTTGATCATAGCCGTAATATCGATGGGAGATTGCCAAACGCCTCTCTCTTTCCGCGAATAGAGGATAGCATTGACCATTCCTCTGCGTTCGGTATATACTATTGAGTTGCCGTCGAAGCTNNGTCTCCTCAAATTTAATTGCATTCTTGCAAGCCTGAATCTGCTGGTCGACGAATTCCAGGTTTTTCATTGCTCCTTTGATTTCAGATCCTCTTGAAAGGTTATTGAAAGTCTGGAGGGTATTAAGCCCTTTCTCCAGTTCGTTATTGATCATATATGCCTTGGCAAGGGAGAAATAGGCGTCAAGAGGGGCTTTTTTTTCGGTAAATGATTCGGTCTTTGAGTCATAGCTGGCATTCTTCACTGCCTCTTCGAGGTACGGAATAGCTTTGACTTTTTCGCCTTGGATATTCAGATAGCAGGTACCGATCTTATATTTTATATTGAGGTTATCTGGTGTGTCAAGAAGAATGTAGAGAGGGTTTGCGAGTTCATATTCCTCATAAAGGAAATAGCTTTCGGCCTGGGCAAAAATGTTCTTTAGCTCTTTTGAGGACTGAGCTGAAGCAGCTAAAGAGAAAAAAAACAGAGTCAATAACTGCAACCTGAACAGGAGTATTTTCACTCCGGANNGTAATTTTATAGATATCCTCTTTTCCGAAGCCCTCTGACTCTTTAAACAGGGAGTAATAACCTGCTTTTCCATTTTCGATCGGCATGAAGAAGATATTATCATCAGGAGTATTGATAGGATACCCGAGATTTTCAGGTTGACTCCAGATATTATTTGACTGAAGGTCCGATCTGAAAATATCATATCCTCCCATGGTTGAATGGCCCTGCGAACTAAAGAAGAGCGTCTTACCGTTGTTTATCAGGAAAGGACGATCTTCATTGAACTGCGTATTGATTTCCGGACCCAGATTGACAGCCGGCCCCCAGTCACCATTAACTTTTTTTGAGATATAAAGGTCAAGTCCGCCAAATCCTCCCGGCCTGTCAGAGGCAAAAATAAGCTGACTGCCATCTTCTGATACAAAACCATGTGATTCCCAGTTTTTGGTATTTACATTCTTATTGAGCTTCACTGTCGGTCCCCAGCTTTTACCGTCAAATGAACTTGTATAGATATCACTGTTATAGTTATCGTCTTTTGAAAGATATAAGGTTTTGCCATCAGGTGAGAGACAGGAAATGAATAAGTCGCCGTCGGACTGTAAATCCGGAGTAATGTTGACAGGAGTGCTCCATTTCCCGTTCAGGTTCCGCGAAACCATTACTGCATTATAAAACTTTAGAGATACCATAAATGCAAAAGTTTTGCCATCAGCAGAGATAACAGGATTGAAATTTGATCTTTCGTCGTTAAAAGGAGATCCGATATTCTCTTCAATATAAGAGACCGGTTTGGAAATGTACTGTTTAGCTATATCGCAGGATCTGATCTGCTGATTGACAAAGTCAATATTTTCATGGTCATCAGGGATTAGTGTGGCCAGGTACCTCTTAAAGGCATTCTGAGCTTTATCGAACTGATAATTTACAAGATATGCTTCACCCAGCTCAAATAAGGCATCATAAGGTGCCGTAAGCTGACTTACTGAACCCTCCTTGCGCTTTGCTGACATGTTTTTGGAAGCCGTCTCCAGGTAATCGATCGAAAGGTTCTTTTTCCCGTTTATATTAAGATAGCAGACGCCTATCCTGTAATTTATATTTGCATTGTCAGGAAACTTTTCAGCGATCTGAATATAATAAGAGATAGCATCTGAATAATCCCCATTCATAAAGAAATATTCAGCATCATTGAAAGTCTCCTGGTAAGTTTTGATATCCTGTGCAATCAGGAAACAGGGAAGAAAAGCAATAATGATCAGTGTCACAATTATCCTGCGCATATCTATTGGTTTTGCTAACAAATTTAAAAAAAAGCGGAACAAATAACTAACCTGTTATTAATTAAATGAAAAATGGCCGGAATTACCCGGCCATTTCTTTAATTTTTCTTTTCCTTATCCTTATCCTCATCCCTCTTTCTTCTGAAGAAGAATAACAGGAATAATGCTCCTGCTGCGCCAAGGACCCACAGATACCAAAGTTTATGACGCTGTGAGGCATTCATCTGGGATTTTATTATATCAATAGGAATATTAGCCGATGAAATCAGATTTGCAAGGCTATTGAAGAATGCTTCATCAGTTATATTGCCTTTTCCCTTGTTTTTCAGAATGTAAAGAATAACCTTTTCCGGGGAAGTGATTTTCTCTTTCTTCAGGTTCAATGAATTAATCCATGTTCTCAGAGGTTCCTCAGAATTATTAGCCAGGTCACCGGCATATTTTTCAGCTTTAGTGCCTTTGTAAGTACTTATTCCAGCTATTAATTTGCTAAACAGGTCATCACTGAAATTATTCTTGATGGATTCATCATAAAATGATTTCAGCCATTGGCCTGATTGTTTAATCTTCAGTTTGTCAGTAGCTTCGACTGATAGTCTAATTGATGAAGCTGATCCTGAGTTTTCACTATAAGCCAGTATCTTTTCCTTCATAATCGCTATGGAAGGATCAGTATTGGTCAGAATATCAGCAGCAATTTTATTCAGGTCAGATGGAGTCACTTTACCTCCAGTCTTCGAAGCTATGTACTCCTGAAGATTGGTCCATGTCTTAAGGTTCTGCTGGTAAATATCGATGTCTCCAAGTATTTTCTTCAGATCGCCTTCGGAATATTTAGCCATCAGGTTGACTGCAGATTGCGTCAGCACATTATCCATGACTGCAACCTTCAGGGCCAGTTTGTCAACCTCCTCAGGGCTTATTGAACTCTTTGAAGCTTGCTCCTTTATGTAGGATACGAGGTCATCGACCTTACCAAACTGCTGATTATCTATATCGGCACCAGATATGACTTTCTTCAGCTTGTCATCGGCGCGGTTATACATCATGGCAGCAAGAGCAGCTACCTGTTTTTTGGCGATGATCCTGCTGTACTCTGGTCTTATAAGCGGCTGGGATATAACTCCCTTCTCCCTTGTAATGAAAACATCGGTAGTGGTTGTATTGCTAAACCTGTCAGTCAATGTAAAGGTCACTTTGTTATCGCCGGGTCTTGGAACCACTTTATAACTGAAGGTAGAGTCAGTGATGTCGTAGGAATCAGTCTTGATAAGTGAATCTCCTGACCATAGTTCAATTACAAGCCTGGATTTGGGTTCAGTCTTCAGAGGGAAAAGAATGGTATCTCCCTTAGATACAGAGATTGTTTTATTGGTCATTACCTGGAGATCTGCGACAAAATCCGTTTTGGGAAGAATCGTGCCTGGCATTACAAAGCTGTCGGATGGGTTTGTAAGTTCGAGGTTAAGGTTCCTTTTTACCTTCTCACTGCTTGGCGATTCATAGGTAACCTCATAATTACCCTGAGGCACCTCAAATTCGTACTCCCCGGTCTTTGGATTGGAATAGACAATTATTGTC